>JAXKWB010000072.1:0-11442 GCA_036172385.1 Halanaerobiales bacterium
TCCTGTTTATATTAATTCGATAAATTTATCCAAACTCCTTTAAATTCAGATTTAATAAATTATTTTAAAGATTGTTACAAATATGTAACTTTATTATATTAAAATTTTATTGAGGAGGTTAAATAGATGCCAAAAACAAAAATAAATGGATTAAAAATTAATTATCAACTGGATGGTAATAGTGATGAGACAATAGTTATTCTAAATGGAATTATGATGAGCAGTAGCAGCTGGGAAGATTTTGTTTCAATTTATACAAAAAAAGATTTTCAAATTTTAAGAATGGACTTTAGAGACCAGGGTGATTCTGATAAGTACAGAGAAAATTATGATATTAGTATCCATGTAAATGATTTAAAAGCTCTTTTGGATGAATTAAGAATTGAAAAAGTTCACCTGCTTGGTGTTTCCTATGGTGCAATGGTAGCAATGTTATTTGAACTCAAATATCCAGAGATGATAAAGAGTATGGTTTTAAGCAACACCGAAGCTAAAGTAACTGATTTCCTTAAATCAATAAGTGACGTCTGGGAAATAGCAGCTGCATCTAATGATGGCCACAAGTTTTTTAAACTAAGTATGCCTTTTATTTACTCTGATTATTTCTATAATCATCATTTAGACTGGCTTCAGAAAAGAGAAGATCAATTGGCTCAAATTTTGGATAAAAACTGGTATGAAGCCTTAATTAGATTATCTAAAAGCTCTAAAAACTTTGATATTTTTGATCAAATCTCTAATATTTCAAGTCCAACACTTCTAATTGCTGCTGATAGAGATATTCTGACTCCAGTAAAAGAAATGGAAAAAATGAAGTTAGAAATACCTGATTCTAAAATGTTAATCATTAAGAATGCTGGTCATGCAGCCTTCTATGAAAAAATGGATGAGTTCAATACAGCAGTTCTTGGCTTTATAATGTTAAACTGCTGACAGTTTAATTCTGACTGCCTCAACTTATTCTAAACTCATAATTTAAAAATTATATTTCTTTGTAACTGCTTTGAAACTAATTTGTATTAAAAAAATTGTATAATTTAGAAAAGTTGAAAAATGATAATTTTTTTATTATTTAAATTCCAAAAATCTTAAGGAGGATTATTAAATGAGATTAGAAGGTAAAACTGCAATTGTTACAGGTGGAGCAAATGGAATAGGCAAAAAAACAGCTGAAATTTTTGCTGAAGAAGGAGCAAAAGTAATAATAGCTGATTTTGATGTGGAGTCCGGACAAAAAGCTGCTTCAGAAATCAATAAAAAGTACGGAAATACTAACTTTATTGAAGTGGATGTATCTAACATTGAAAGCAGTAAAAAACTTATCCATAAAACTGTTGAAGAATTCGGCAAACTTGATGTATTAGTTAATAATGCCGGAATTACCGCTGATGGATTTTTAACAAAAATGGATGAAAAACAATGGGACCGCATAATCGATATTAACTTAAAAGGTGTCTTTAATTGCAGTAAATTTGCAGCAGAACACATGATGGAAAATGGAGAGGGAGTAATTTTAAATGCCTCTTCTGTAGTTGGATTATATGGTAATATTGGCCAGACAAATTATGCAGCCACTAAGTTTGGAGTTATTGGTTTAACTAAAACCTGGGCCAAAGAACTTGCTCCCAAGGGTGTTCGAGTAAATGCTGTCGCTCCTGGATATACAAATACTGCCATGATGGAAACTGTACCCCAAAAAGTCCTGGACAGCTTAATTAATAAGACACCAGTAAAAAGACTGGGAGAAGTTGAAGATATAGCAAATGCTTATTTATTTCTGGCATCTGATGAAGCTTCCTTTATTAATGGAACTATTTTAAATGTTGATGGTGGCTTAGTAATCGGATAAATTAACTGGAGGTTGATTTAAATGAAAGAAGTTGTAATTGTCAGTGCTTTAAGAACTGCAATTGGTAGTTTTGGAGGCAATTTTAAAAATGTTCCTGCTGTAGATCTGGGAGCAGAAGTTATCAAAGCAATTTTGGAAGAAACAAAAGTAGATCCTGCTGTAATAGATGAAGTTTTAATGGGTAATGTTCTACAGGCTGGACTGGGACAAAACCCCGCGCGACAGGCTGCTATGAAAGCTGGTATTCCTCAGGAAGTACCTGCTATGACAATCAATAAGGTCTGTGGTTCAGGCTTAAAAACTGTAAATTTAGCTGCCCAGGCAATTAAAGCCGGTGATGGTGAAGTCTTTATTGCAGGTGGAATGGAAAATATGAGTCAAGCTCCTTATGTCAATAATTATCTCCGCTGGGGTAAAAAAATGGGCAATGGAGAATTTGTTGATGTAATGATTAAAGATGGTCTTTCCTGTGCTTTTAATGATTATCATATGGGAATTACTGCCGAAAATATTGTTGATAAATGGAAATTAACTAGAACTGAGCAGGATGAATTTGCAGCTATGAGCCAGCAGAGAGCTGAAAAAGCAATGGCTGAAGATCGTTTTGCTGATGAGATTGTCCCTGTAAGTGTACCACAGCGCGGTGGTGAAGATCTTATCGTTGATAAAGATGAACATCCACGTAAAGGTGTAACTGCCGAAGGACTGGCTAAACTTAGACCAGCCTTTAAAAAAGATGGATCAGTAACTGCTGGTAATTCTTCGGGAATCAATGATGGTGCTGCTGCCTTTTTGATTATGACAAAAGAAAAAGCAGAAAAACTGGGACTTGAAATAATAGCTAATATTACAGCTTATGCGTCTGCCGGAGTTGATCCTGCTATTATGGGAACAGGTCCTATCCCAGCTACCAAAAAAATTCTCTCTCAGACCGAACTGGATATTTCAGATATTGATTTAATTGAAGCAAATGAAGCTTTTGCCGCTCAGTCACTAGCTGTTGCCAGAGAATTAGACTTTGATATGGAAAAAGTAAATGTTAATGGTGGAGCTATTGCTTTAGGACATCCAATTGGAGCCAGTGGAGCCAGAATCTTAGTTACTCTTGTCCACGAAATGAGAAAAAGAAATTCCAAAACTGGAATTGCCACTCTCTGCATTGGTGGAGGTCAGGGCGCAGCTACCCTGATAAAAAGATAAATTAGTAAATATTAAAATTTAGATCAATTCATTTAGGAGGATTTACATTGAGTGTTAGTATTATCGGTACTTCTCATACAAAATTCGGAAATTTAGATCAGGATATTTATCAATTACTTGTTGAAAGCGGAAAAGATGCTTTAGCTGATTCTCCGGTTGAGGCTGCAGAAATTGGTGGTGTCTGGATAGCCAACTACAGTGGAGGTGGTTTTAATAACCAGGAACACCTTGCACCTTATGCTTTAAACATTGACCAGGACCTCCGCTTTACCCCTTCTACCAGAGTTGAAAACGCCTGTGCTTCTGGCTCAGCTGCTATCAGAACAGCAAAAGCGGCCTTAGAAGCAGGTGAAGTAGACTACGCTCTGGTTATCGGAGTTGAAAAAATGACTGATTTAGATACCAGAGGAGTTACAAAAGTTCTAGCTATGGCTTCTCACTGGGAAACAGAAGGAAAAAATGGTATGACCTTCCCCGGTCTTTTTGCAGAATATGCAAAAGGTTATAAAGAACACTATAATCTTAGCGATAATCAGCTATCTGAAATTCTAGCTAAAATAACAGCTAAAAACCACCGTAATGCTTTAGAAAATTCCTTAGCCCAGATGCCCTGGGATTGTGACTATCAAGAAATATTAGCTCTGCCAGATAAAAAAAATCCTGTGATAGCAGAACCTCTAAGGCTATATGACTGTTCTTTAATTAGTGATGGTGCAGCTGCAGTAGTTTTAAGCAGAACTGAAACTGCTAAAGATATTACAGCTGATTCAGTAAAAATTGCAGCTCTAGTCCAGACAAGTGATTATCTAGAAATTAACAAAAGAGCAAATTACGAATTTACCGCCGGCAAAAAAGCAGTTGCTGAAGCCTACAAAAAAGCTAATATTACAGTAGACGATCTTGATTTTGCTGAAGTTCATGACTGTTTTACAATCGCTGAACTTTTAGCTTACGAAGCACTTGGCCTAGCTGAAGCTGGTAAGGGTAAAGATGCTATTAAAAACGGGATTGTTGAAAAAGAAGGTAAACTACCTGTTAATGCATCTGGTGGTTTAAAAGCTAAGGGTCACCCAGTTGGAGCAACCGGAGTTTCAATGGCTGTTCTTGCTGCCAGACAGATCCAGGGTAGAGCAATCGGTCATCAAATTGAAGCTGCTAAAACTGGCATAACTTTCAATATTGGTGGTAGTGCTGCCAGTAATTATGCTTTGATATATAAAAAGAACTAGAAGTCTTAAATTTGGTTTTCAATTCAAATTGTTGATAATAAATTTTTTTCCTATTAAATAAGTTGGTCGATGGCCAGATAAACAAGGTGCATTCGCATTAAGCGAAGCGGCTATGGTTATCTGGTCATTACTCTTTTATTAAAATTAATATAAAATTTCTATCTTAAATCAGGAGGTTTAACTGTGAAAATATTAGTTATTAATAGTGGAAGTTCATCTTTGAAATTTCAATTGTTTAACATGAAAAATGAAAATGTACTGGCTCAAGGTCTGTTTCAGAGAATTGGAATAAATAATTCCTACTTAGAATTTAATAACAATCAAGATGAGTTAATCATCGAAAAAGAAATCCCTGACCATATGACTGCCGTTAAATTGTTAATTGATACCTTGCTATCAAAAGACCATGGTGTATTAAAATCAATGGAAGAAATAGAAGCAGTTGGTCACAGACTCGTTCACGGTGGAGAAAAATATAAGCAGGCAGTAATCATCAATCAAGAAATTATTAAACAGCTTGAAAAAACAGTAGAACTTGCCCCCTTACATATCCCCCCAAACATTGCAGGAATTAAAATCTGCCAGAAATTGCTGCCCAATAAAGCACAAATTGGAGTCTTTGATACTGCTTTCCATCATACTATTCCAGAAAAAGCTTATGTTTATGCCCTTCCTTATCAGTATTATCAAAAACATAAGATCAGAAAATATGGTTTCCACGGTACATCTCATAAGTATATAGCAAAAAGAACAGCTAAATTATTAGATAAGCCAGTTGAAGAACTAAAAATCATTAGCTGTCATCTTGGCAATGGAGCCAGTATAACTGCTATAAAAAATGGAAAATCTATCGAAACAAGTATGGGCTTTACACCTTTAGAAGGCCTGGTTATGGGAACCCGATCTGGCGATTTTGATCCAGCAATTATTCCCTTTCTCCTGGAAAAAGAAAATCTTAAAATATCTGAGTTAGATGATGTTTTAAACAAAAAAAGTGGTCTATTGGGAGTATCCGGTATCAGCAGTGATTTTCGTGATATTGAGAATGCTGCAGCTAAAGGTAAAAAACAGGCTCAGCTTGCAATTAAACTCTTTAATTACCGAGTCCAAAAATATGTTGGCGCCTATGCTGCTGTTATGAATGGTGTAGATGCAGTAACTTTTACTGCTGGAATCGGAGAAAATTCAATTTCTGTTCGAAAAAATATCTTAAATGAACTTGGCTATCTAGGAATTACATTAGATAATGAAAAAAATAAAATTAGAGGCCAGGAAAAAATCATCTCAACTGATGATTCAAAAGTTAAGGCCCTGGTTATTCCTACTAACGAAGAACTTGTTATTGCAAGAGAGACTTTAGAAATACTAAATCGATAATATATTCAATTATTAATAGAGTTAATTATTAGAAGAAAAATGACACCCATTTATGTAACCTACTTGTAACTTGAAAGTAACCTTCTGCTGCTAAAATTTAAATATCATTTAAAATTCTAAATTTTCTTTTTATTGGTAAAGAATAGTTTAACCGGAGGTGAAAAATCAGTTGACTTAACATTAATTAAAAATTTGATTATTCAAAAAATAGGAGGAAAGCAAAAATGAAAAAAACTTTTATAGCACTTACACTTATAATTATGCTAATTATATCTCTACCGGCTGCTGCTTTAGAATTAGAATTAAATGGAAAATCAACTACTGAATTTGATACCGGAAATCTGGAAATAAATGATGGCAGTGGTAATAATCAACCCTGGGCAGGTGATGATCAATACTTTGACGCAGCTGATCCCTTTGAAGAAAATGCAGGAGTTGCTTATGAAGGGTTTGGTCTGAACTATGGTTTGTACGGTGTACCCTGGGAAGGTCATAAATTTGACACAGAGGATGATCTTAGAAATTTTAAAACTGAACTTCTTTTAAATATCAAAAGCAAAGATAGTGATTTTTTAAATATTGACCTCGCAATTGATTCTACAGCCAATCTTTTAGATAATGATGAAGACGATGAAAAACTAGCTGAATACCTGATTTCATTAAACAAAAATGGCTGGAATTTTAAATTTGGAAACAAATTAAATCCTGACTTGAACCCCTACATAATGGGCACAGTTGTTGACGATAATGACAACTTCTCGGTTGTCAATTTAGAAGGAGTTGAGATTTCTAAAAACTTTGCTGGCATTAACTTTACCACAATAGCCGCCAGAGAAGAAAGAAGTGATTTCTATCAAGATACATTTTTCACTAATGGATATTTAGGCTCTTTTGGTCTGACTGGAGATATCGATCAGGATGCATTTGATAGTTTTGAAGCTGAAAAAGCCGCTGTTGCCAAAGCAAATTACTATGGTCTAAAAGCAGAAAAAGATTTTACAAATGGACTTTATCTGTCAGCTACTGCGGTTCAAAAAGATGATAAAACAGATTATGAAGATTATACTTATTTTGATGGTATAAGCAGTAGAGATAATAGTCAAAATAATCTTGGTTTAAACTTAGTTTATAGTGGTCTTCAAAACTTCAGTTTTATTGTAGACTATGCAGCTGTAAATTATGATAGTTCTTTTGATGATACTCGTCCTAATGCTGGAGACATTGCCTTTGGCCAGGATAATCAAGAAAACACCTTTTCGCAAATCATGATTACAACTACAACAGTCCCAAATGCTAAAATTACTGCTCTTTACAAAAATGCAGAAGAAAATTATCTAGCTGCGCGCACAAATCAATATATTTTAGATAGTGCTTGGCCTACAGGTATTTTTGGCTACCGTAAGGGATATAAAATAAGTGGAAGCTATAATTTACCTTTTGCTTTTAAACCGGTACTCAAATTAAGCTACAGTGATATGGACTGGACCAGAACTCAGGCCGGTGACGAAGAAGATGATAATGAAGAGCTGATGAGTAGTTCTTTAACATTTTCTGGTGGCCCCTGGACAACAACTCTTGCTTACAGCAGTTCTACTAAAAGCAATGATACAAATCCAGTAGAAATGCTTGCCGATCAGGCCAGACAGCAGGCTCAAAATGCTGCTCTTATGGATAATTATGGTGAGTTCAATGGCTACAGAGGAGCACATGAATGGAAAAAGGATGTAAGTAGTCTATCAACAACTTATGCTTTAATAGACAGTCAAGAAAATTCTCTAAATTTAAATGCTGGTTATACAGTTAAAGATTATAAAGGTAATGACACATTTAAAGATGCAACAAACCCCAATATTGCTGATTCTGTAACGATGGAAGAAAATATAATAAAAGTAGGCATCAACGGCAGCCGCAGCTTAAGTCAAAAAACCACAATAAAAGCTGGCTATAATTATGAGGATAGAGAGTTAAATGATATTTATGGTGTTGAAGGTACAGCTTCTTTAGGAACCTTTAGCCTTGGTGTTGATTATGTGATTTCCGAGACAATGAGTTTTACTCTTGAATATAATAATTTAAATTATAATCAGAATAATAATAATGACAACTTAACTGATCCAGCTTATAATACCTATCCAAACGCTGCCGAAGAAGGTGCTGCCAGAACAGAATACTTTAATGATGATTACAGCGTAAATCAGATAATAGGAAGCTTTACTGTCAAGTTTTAAAAAGTTCAATAATAGACTAATAATTTAAACTCTATTGTAAAGGACTTAAAAAAACTTGATTTACAATCAGGTAAAGCCTGAAGAACTATGGGCTCTAGTCCCAGTCTTTCTGTGATTAAATATTCAAAATTGATATCCATTTTAGTGATCTTTAGGGTGATATGATCCCCTTATGGTAAATAGATCAAATAATAAAAGCCTATTTATCAGCAAGGGGATTTTTGTTTTAATGTACTTAAAATAGAGGTTGAAACCATTTCTCAGCTTCAGCTTAATTTTTTATCTCTATTCCTTATTTTCCACCTGCACCCCGACAGAATACTTCCAGCAGTTTCTTTAATTTTAAAAGACACTCTGCCTTCACTAGATATTTTTATTCTGTCTTTCACATTCCCTGTAAAGTCATAATAAATAGTATTTTCTTTTCCAGTATTAATATTTTTTCTATAAATTCTCTGTTTTCCTGCTGAGCTATAGTTATTACCAGACTGCTTCTCGGTTCTAGCTTTACTGCAGTTATCTGTAGCACTGAAGCCATCACAGGAATGCCAGTCCCTAAATACATATCTTTATGTGCTAATAATATTGAAGACTTAATTCAAGTATTTCCCACTGCTTGATTTAAGCTCAGCATATTGATAAACATTTTTATTCAAAAAATAATAATCTTTAAAATGATCATAAATAAAAATGATTTTTTAAGTCAAGGAGTTAAATAACCCGCTTCTATTTCTATTAAGTCTGTCAGATCATAATCACTTTCCAGCCGGAACTTTTTATAAGCCCGGTCTTTTTCTGTTTTATAAAGTTTTATTTACTTGCTAATACCATTTACTTACCTCAGCCAGAGTATATTCGATTCTATTTTCAATACCATAATTCCTGTTCCAGATCTGGGGGAACAAAACTCCTTTACCTCCCCAATCTTCAAAGTTATCAATATTCCTATCATGGTCATCTATTAAAAGAGAATACCTATCGGCAATATAATGCTTGTGATAAGTAAAATATATTTCTTTTCCAAATCTATCCTTAAGCCACTTTAGTTTACCTTCCAAACAATAGCCAAAGTTGGGCTGTTTTTTCTGTCTGTAAGCTGTCTATACAATCTGTTTTCTCAAATAAGCACTGGAATAGTCAATTACTGTAACTCCAATAATTATTATAATTAAAGCCATTCCCACGACCGGCCATCTTCTGTAGTTAAGAGCCTGACTTAAAATAACTCCTATACCACCTGCTCCTACAAGACCAAGGACGGTTGAAGCTCTCATATTTATTTCAAATCTATAGATAGAAGTAGCTATAAATTCCGGCAGAATCTGGGGAAATACAGCATACCACAGCACTTCAAGTTTATTAGCACCACTGGCCTCTACTGCGCTGATCGGACCCGGGTCAATGTTTTCAATTACATCTGTATAAAGTTTTCCCAGCATTCCTGTCGAATGGAGACCCACAGCCAGTAGGCCGGCCAGCTGCCCCGGGCCAAAGGAAGCAACAAAAAACACTGCCAGAATTAGGGAAGGAAATGTTCTAATACCATTTAAAATCTGTCTACCTATCCAGGAAACAGCTTGATTAGAAAAAATATTGTGAGCTGCAGTGAAGGCCACAGGCACAGCCAGCACACTTCCAATTACTGTCCCCAGAAAGGCAATTGTAACTGATTCCAGCATTCTGGTCAGAGTATTATTCAGATAAGTTAAATCCGGTGGAAACATCAGAGAAAAAATATTGATTATAGATGATAAACCGGAAATTAGTTTTCCAAAATCGATATTAACTCCAGAGGCAGCCCAGATTAGGATAACTATAGACAGTATAAAGACGCCCCATCTAAATATTTTATCTCTGGTTCTGATATTTGTTTCTAGTCTCATATTATATCAACCTCTCTCTCAACCTGGTGCTCAACAGATCAATTATAATTACCAGAACGAAGGTAGCCACAATTATAGTTGCAGCCCTCTGGTACATAAATAAATTTAAAGAAGTCATCAGAGTCTGTCCTATTCCACCAGCACCTACCAGCCCTAAAACTGTTGAAGTCCTGATATTCACCTCAAAAACATAAAAGCTGTAGCTTATAAAACTGGGGGCAATCTGCGGCACAACTGCATAAAGTATAACCTCCAGCTTGTTAGCACCAGTAGTCTCAACAGCTTTAATGGGCCCGGTATCGATTGCTTCCAGGCTTTCACTGGTTAATTTTGCTACAATGGCCAGCGAAAAAAAGATTAAAGCAATCACACCTGGAAAAGGGCCAATTCCTACTGCAGCTACAAATACAGCTGCATATAATATCCTGGGTACTGTTCTAATTAAATTCATAATAAATTTACTAAAAAGATATAATTTATTATTCTTATTTACTGTATTTGCTGCCAGCAAACTAACTGGAACTGCTATAATAGAACCAACAAAAGTACCAATAATAGCTATTTGAATAGTTTCAACAAAGGGTCCTATTAAACTGGGGAAAGTACTCCATCTGGGAGGATACATTTCCTGCATCAGATTTATAAAGTCAGGTAAACCATTAGCAACTGTATTAATATTAAATCCGGTTGTTTCTGCACTATAAATCAAAAAGACAACTGCAAAGAAAATCCCAATAGTCCAATTTCTTTTAAGCGGCTTATTGGGGCGAGGTAGATTGGAAGAGTCAATTTTATTAGATGCCACTGCTATCACGACCTATTTCTTCTTCGGCAGTAAGTGAACGCCCATAAATCATCTCAAAAGTAGCTCTGTCTGCCGAAGCAGCCGGGCCATCATAAACTACTTCTCCCTTATTTAAACCAATAATTCTTTCCCCATATTCTTTAGCTAAATCAATAAAATGGAGATTAACTATGACGGTAATTCCCAGCTCACGATTAATATTCTGCAGGTCCTTCATAACCATATGCGAAGTTGGTGGATCCAGGGAAGCAACCGGCTCATCAGCTAACATGAGCTGTGGTTCCTGAGCTAAGGCCCGTGCAATCCCCACTCTCTGCTGCTGACCTCCAGAAAGTTCATCTGCACGAGCAAAAGCTTTTTCTAAAATATTAACACGATCAAGACTGTTAAAAATAATGTCCTTATCCTCTTCTGGATAAATTCCTAAAATATTTCTCCAGGTAGGAAGATGAGAGGCACGTCCAGCCATAACGTTTCTAAAAACTGACGATCTTTTGCTTAAATTAAAGCTCTGAAATATCATTCCGATATCACTCCTGATATTTCTCAGCTCTTTTTTATTAGCTTCTGTAACATTTTTATTATTAAATAAAACTTTACCCCCGGTAGGATTTACCAGTCGATTAGTGGCCCGCAGGAGAGTTGATTTGCCAGCTCCACTTAAGCCCACTATCACAATAAATTCGCCTTTGTTAATTTTAAAATTAACATTTTTTAAAGCTTCCACTCCTCCCGGATAGGTTACAGAAAGATTTTTATATTCCAAAATACTATTCATTTAATAAATAGCCTCCTATTGTGTTATTCTAAATTATAAAAAATATTTTTTTGCATAAAGCAGGGATGCCGGTAAAAAGGCATCCCTATTGCT
>JAXKWB010000073.1:0-8317 GCA_036172385.1 Halanaerobiales bacterium
GAAACTGCTTCCAAAGAAGCAGTTAATTTAACTTTATTTCTTGCTTTCTTTTTTTTATCACTTTTTATATCTTCCATTAAAATTTCAACAGCCCTTTTTCCCATCTCAAAATGCGGCTGATTATAGGTGTAAATTGCAAGATCATATTCCTGAACCGGCATTAAGTAATCAAAACCTATTATCTCTAGAGCTTCTTTTTTAAGAGACTGATTTTCTTTGACCGTGTTAATCACAGCCAGAGTTGAGTTATAATTAAAAGCCATTATAGCATCTGGTCTTTCTGCTGCCAGAATTGTTTTAACTGAATCGGAAATATCATCCACAGAATCCCCGAACTGACACTCAGAATAAATCCAGTTTTTATCATAGAGACCGGCTTCCTGCATGGCTTCTGTATAACCGCGCAGTCTTTCCTGACCCACAATATGATACAGACCTCCAATATAAGCAATTTTTCGATGACCATGATCCAGCAAAAACTTTGTTCCTTCGTAGGCAGCCTGATAATTATCAGTAATCACCCAGGAAGCATCAACTTGATTTAAGTATGTATCAACAAAAACGACCGGGACCCCCTGCTTAACCAGATCATTGAGCTGAACTGAATTCTGTGTTCTTTTTCTATCTACATACGGAAAAATTATTAGTCCATCAACATTTTTACCTCTGAGCAGATTAATATAGGCCCGCTCTCTTTCTACTTTATTATGGGTAAAACAGACCAGATTAAAATAATTATTTGCTTCCAGAGAATTGTCTATCCCTTTTAACAGAGGTGCATTTTTTAAGTCAGCACAGTCAGGAATTATAACTCCGATAGTCGTCGATTTTTTGCCTGCTAATTCCCGGGCGGAAAGATTAGGAGTATAATTTAATTCTTCTGCAATTCTTAAAACCTCTTTTTTGGTACTTTCTCCAACCCGCCCCGAATTATTGAGGCAGAAGGAAACAGTGCTGACTGAAACTCCGGCTTTATCGGCGATTGTTTTCATGGTAACATTCCCCATTATCAAAGAACCTCCCTCTCTTGCTCTAAAATATTATTCTGCTTATATCCTATCAATATCTGAACGCACAGAACGATTATCCTGTTTCTGTTCTGCCAGTATTTTTTGAAATAAATCATCAACAATCTCAGGATGGTTTGAGGCCAGATTCTGCTCTTCTCCAGGATCAGCATCTAAATTATAGAGCTCCTTATTTTTATTCTGATCCAGGATCAATTTCCATTTTCCCTGCCGATAAGCATATTCTTCTTCTTTTAAATTCCAGTAAATACTGCGCTCTTCTAATTCTGTACTGGAAGCAGAGAGCAGAGAAGAAATATCTTTTCCATCCCACTTCTCCCCTTCATTATAATCTAAATCAAGCAGAGAAACAAATGTCGGCAGCCAGTCAGCAATATATAGAGGAGTTTCAATCTTAGTCGGCTGCAGCTGATGCTGCCAGAAAACTGCGGCCGGGGTTCTGATCCCCCCTTCATAAAGCTGGGCTTTATGTCCCCTCAGTGGGTAATTACTGCCCAACCGGGGAGTATCATAATATTTACCGGGATACTTTATCGTATCCCGGGAGGGATTATAGGTAACAGCTCCATTATCTGAAGTAAAAACAATAATTGTATTTTCCAGCTGAGAAAGGCATTTTAAAGACTCAACTATTTCTCCTACTGCAGAATCCAGGTGACTGACATAGGCAGCATAGCTTTTAAAAGAACTATCTCTGGCTGAATCGATATCATAGTTTTTCAGCCAGTATTTATTCTGCCATTTCTCGGGTGCCTGAATCGGGGTGTGGACTGCAGTATAGGGCAGATAACAGAACCAGGGCTGACCCTGGTCTCTACTTTTTAGCCAGCTAATTACTTCAGCGGTAATTAAGTCAGTAGCATGTCCTTCTTCTTTTATTAGTTCACCATTCCGGTGCCAGGTATGAGAGAAGGGTCCACTTTTATATCTATGTGTATAGGGATCTACCCCTCCTGCCAGACTGCCGTAACTGTAATCAAAACCATATTCTCCTGGATAAAATTTAGGATCAGAACCCAGATGCCATTTACCAAATAATGCAGTCCTATACCCGTTTTCCTTTAAAATTGAAGCCAGGGTAGGATAATTATCCGGCAGTACAGGCTGGTTGCTGGGCACTGTAGCATGACGGCCAAAGCGTCCGGGATATTCTCCAGTTAAAAGAGAGGTTCTGCTGGGCGTGCAGAGTGGGCAGACATAATGCTGATCCAGTTCTACTCCTCTTGCTGTTAAGCGATCAATAGTCGGAGTTTCTATTTCAGAACCATGATAGCTTACATCTCCCCAGCCCAGATCATCAGCAAGAATGAATAAAATATTTGGTTTTTTATCTAGTCCCTTCATTATCTGTACCTCACTTTTTAAGTTGTATTTTTATGACAACAAATTTTTTAATGACTTATATTTATGGTCCTCATAGTCAAATTCTTTCCCTTCAAAAGAGCGAATTAAAGTAGTATAGACTTTTGTCTTAATAATGTTTTTACCTTTTTTGAGCTCTGAACTATCAACAATAATACAGCGGGGTTCCCATAAAAGATCATAATAATCACTGTCATTAATAGCCACTTCTGCAGCTTCGTGAAAATAATCCTGGTAGTCAATTTTTAATAATACTGACCCGGCTGCGGGAACTTCCTCCAGACTAAACTCATTCTGATATTCAATTACACCGGCATAATAAGGGAGTTTATTGGATAAATAATCTTCAAAAAGACCAGTTTCTGGCTGTTCTGTCAGTCTATCTGCAGCCAGATCAACTCCAAAATCTCCAGCCAGATAAAGCGGATTAATTAACCCCTGGCTGGGCTGCGCTGCTTTTAACTTGATTTCAACTAGATTATCTCCTTTTTTAAGATAGTCACTGATATCAATAGATTTACTGCCCCGGACATGAGCCTGAGTCGGACTAAAATCTTCCTCTTTTATTTCCCCTTTTCCGTTTATATTTATTAGATAATCTCCTTTTATAGTTTCCGGTTCCATCAGCAGTTCAACCCGACCCTGATAATTGTTCTTAAACTGATATTGATAATTTAACTGTAGTTCTGGAAAATCAATTTCGGGACGGTGACCAAAATATTCTCTAAAATCAGGGCTAAAAGCCAGAGCGGATTTGTTCAGCTGATTACTCAGCGGTACTGCCTCTACTTCTGCTGTCTGGAGACAGTTATTTTTTTCATTTTGCAGAGAAAGCTGCCAGTTATGCATCCGCAATAAATTTTTATTCTGAACTTTTATTTTATCAACTTTATCTACCTGAACTTTAACTTCTATCTTTTTTTGATCTTCAGCAGCTGCCATAATGTTTTGCTGATTTTCTGTTCTTAACTCTCCAGGTTCATCTTTGAGACTTACTTCTTTTAAGACAAATGACTCGAAAGGAAAAATTTCTCTTTCATACAGATCTTCATTTTTTTGCTGTAAGAGAGTATAGTTTTTGTCCATTTTGGCCTCTCTCAGTCCGTGACCAGCAGCTGTTCTAATTTCTGCCCGGAATTTTTTTTCCGAACTATTGACTACAAACCAGACTTTCTTTCCCCCTATAATCCTCCTGCTGACCAGCAGCTCTTCTATTTCCTGGTTCTCTGCCTGCAAACTTAACTGGACCGTCAGCCCTTCAGTTATTTCTGAACTGACATCTGCCAGTTTATTCTGCTGATAAATAACTTTAATGCCTGCTTTTTTAAATTTATCCAGACATGCTTTAAGTTCACTTTCTATTTTCCGCATGGGAGGCACTACAATTCGATCAACAGTAATATCTTTAATCTGCAGCAGTCCCTCTTTAATTTTAGCTGACTGCAGAATATTTGTATCTGTAATTAAATAGTCAATATGTTCTGCCAGCAAAAAGGAAAGAAGTTTCTCATATTCTTTCAGATTTACTTCGGTTGGAGCTCCTGATCCAGGATCCACTACCAGCAGATCCGCGTCCAGATAACCCCCTTCAATTTCTTGCTGGACCGCATCAATTCTGGCTGAAAATTTATCGAACAAGGGCCAGAAAGGCATCTGAAAGAAAAAAGAAGGTGGTGCATCATGTTTTTTCAGACCATGGGTGCTGTAGAAAAATCCGTGGGGTACCAGCAAATCTATTCCCAGGGCCAGCAGCTCTTCTGCATTGAACTTAGCATCCTGCAGAGTTCCGCTCCAGCCCAGACTGTGATAACACTCACAGAGAGCATGTTCTTTATCATAAAAATAGGCAGCAGAAGCAGTGGCTCGAGCATTAGCTCTGATATCACCAGCAAAGGCCGGCTGCTCAGAACCCGCTTTTTTATGCCCGGCATCACAGCCAGGGATGTCCATATACTGCAGTTGCTCCAGTCTTAAAGATGGTTTTTCTCCTGCGTAAAGTATATTATTTTCCTGACACCAGCTGCTTATCTTCTTTTCATAACTCTGACAGAAAAGTTTATATTTCAACTGATGGAGATCAAAAACTACATTTGAATGTTCAGGATGGGTTTCATCCATTAGGGCAGGCAAATAATCCTCCAGATTATATCCATACTCCTGCTCAAACTCAGTCGGAATTTTATCTGACCAGGTGGGATGAATTTCATCAGTAAAAATCGAATACACCTTCTCGCCAAATTTACTGTTATAACGCTCAGCATATTTTTCGTGAGTTAGCTCCAGAAAGCGATCAATTACATCTTCATTTAAAACATCAATATATTTATCCCAGTATTTATACTTTTTTACCTCTCGTTGAATACTGACAAAAATTTTATATTTGCCATCCGGTAACTTTAAATCCAGCACCGGCCGGGGATCGCTGCCAAAATAACGTTTCTGATTGTAATTAGTTAATCCAGTTTCAATATAGGAATCTTCTACCAGGACCAGTCCTATGTACTTTTTCAAATCTATTTCTTGCTTCCAGTTAATCTTTCCCTCCTGATAGGGATATGCTTTAGCAGAAATTACTGCACCGGCAGGATATTCTATTCTCAGCTGACCGCCGTCCACAAGCTGCTGATCATTAATTAATTCGGTGGCATAATACTCCGGCTTACCAAGCACCACCTCTCCCCCCGCAATTCCGCTGGGATAAGGATACTCATCATATAAATTTGCCACCAGCCCCTGTTTTTCTGCTTCTTCTACTGCCAGATCCACCATTTCTAAAAATGATTCTGACATGTATGGCTGTTTAAGTCCCTGACGTGAATGAATATAAAAACCCTTGATTCCCCGGGCAGCCATTTCTTTAATCTGCCACTTTATTTCTTCTTTATCCAGTTCATCATTCCAGAACCAGAAAGGATAAAACCCTGTAGGAATTGACACTTTTATCGCCTCCAAATAAAAATTACCTCAGCTTCTTATTTTAAAAGATAAGTTTTCGCCTTATAAATACTATTTTTCTTTAATCACCTGATATTTTTTAACTATCTGTTCAAACTACACCAAAAAATAATCATTTAGCTCAGTCAAACTTCTAAATTTTAATTAAACCCCTATCCCGGTACTTACCAGAATAGGGGATTGGTTATTTTTACTTATCAGCCTTAAATTTTTTATTCAGCTGACTTATCAATATATACTTGAATTGGAAGCACCCGGGCTATATTTCTGTAACTTCCGGTATCCAGGATTTCATCAGGCATATTTTT
This sequence comes from Halanaerobiales bacterium, assembly GCA_036172385.1. Lineage (GTDB taxonomy): Bacteria > Bacillota > Halanaerobiia > Halanaerobiales > Halanaerobiaceae > Halanaerobium. The sequence goes on from JAXKWB010000073.1 coordinate 5,654, forward strand.
CATATAATCAGCAGCTACATAGGGAGTTGGAACTTCTCCAACTGTCCCAATGATATATAAATGTTCTTTAAAAATGTCTGCCAATTCAGCCATTAGCTCTTTTCGCTTCTCCCAGGTTGGACCTGTTTCAATTGCTTCAGCTATTTCCTGTAATCTTTTAACATCAGCTGGCGGTACCTGTCCAGACTCGCCCTCAGATTGATAATATTTAGCCCAGGCTGGTGCCCAGTAAGCATGAGAGGGAACCATAGGAACCAGTCGATTAAATAAATGTTTATCAGGTCTTAACATATCTCCAAGATTTGATAAACGGGTATCAACCTGATTAGTTGCCATTCTTTCTTCCATCAGAGAACGTTCCAGGGTTTCAATACTGCTTTTGAGTCCGATTTCGTCAAAATAATGTTTATAAACCTCAGCCATCTGAGAAGCAGATCCGCCTCCACCACCACTCATACTCTGAATAGTGATTTGAATTTCAAATGGTTTACCATCAGGTGAAAGTCGATAACCATCATCACCGCGTTTCATCCCCAGCTGATCCAGCATCTGATTGGCTTTTTCTGGATTATATTCTGTATAGGCATTGGCCCATTCTTGATCAAAGAAAGGAGAATTAGTTACAAAACTTGCCTGTCTTGGTTTACCAATTCCCAGGTAAAACATCTCATTAATCTCTGCCCTGTTGAGAGCCAGAGATACAGCCTTTTTAAAGGTTGGTGTATTGTAAAGCTTTCTCTTAACTGGATCTTCGATTGTATGGTTAAAATAAAGTGCATTATTAGCACCATCAGCACGGGGATAAAGATAAACATTATAGTCCCCTTTTTCTGCTTCTGATTTTAACAGGGGGTAGTTATCAATAGTAATATGTCTATTTTGCAGATTAATATTACCATTAACAGCCATCATAATCATAACCTGATTGTCATTAACTCTCAGTGAGTTGATATTATCCATGTAGGGTAGCTGATTACCTTCAGTATCCACCTTCCAGTAATAGGGATTTCTTTTTAATTTTAACTCTGAACTGCTGTAATCATTAGTTACCTGCCAGGCAAAAACTACCGGTAAATCAGGATTTCTCAGATAATCTACCTGCTGACCAAAATATTCTACCCAGCTGCTGAAACCAGCTTTTTCCGCCCGGGCATTTAATTTTTCGACATCTACATATTTATCATGAAACTGCTTTAAATAGTGTTTGGGGGCAATCATGGTTGTAGGACCCCAGCCAGCTCTTTCATCCAGGAATTTTTCTGCAACTGGAACTGCAAAGGAAACCTTAAAAGTATAGTCATCAATTTTTTCTACTTCTGCATTTTCACCACCATACTCAAGTGTATCCCAGGGGCCTGGTTCTACAGTTGATAATTTATCATAAAGTTTAATATCATTAAACCAGAAAACCACATCATCCGCAGTTAGTGGATGACCGTCAGACCACTTCATTCCCCGGCGCAGATGAAAAATTATAGCCCTACCATCTTCTATAACCTCCCAGCCTTTAGCTATATTTGGTGCAACCTTACCTTCTGCGTCAAAAGTTAAAAATCTCTCTCCAACTGGTTTATTAATTGCCCATTGATCAGATAGTCCTTTCCAGGCACGAACCCAGGTTCCACCATACTGACCAATTTTATCTACTGGTTCTACAACTACCGGGGCCTCAGGAAGTCTTTTCTCTACAGCCGGCAGCTCTCCACTTTCTACCTTTTTGGCAAGCTGGGGGGCCTCCTTATAAGCCGGTAGTTTTCCATTTTCCTTTTCAAAAACTTCAGGAGTATTATAAAGCTTCCACATACCATCTGCAGCCATAACACCCAGAGAAAGTGATGAAACCATCAACATCAAGATAGTAAAACTAAGTAAAAGTTTTTTCTTCAAAATATTTCTCCTCCTTAAAAGAATGTGATTTTAAATTAATTTAGGAACTTTAGAAAAACGGTTAGCTCTAAATATCACCACCTATTATATTTTTAGGCATTATAAGGATTGTTCTCCGACTTAAATTCTTTTACCTATTTAATCCACTTTTATTTCAAACCTCCAGGAGAGGTTTTCAACTTGTTAAATTAATTTACAGTTCCTCTATCCCCTCTAAATTCAACTCTTCGGCAAAATGACAGGCCACTTTTTTTTCTCCTCCAGCTGCAGAATTGATTTTTCTTAATTCCGGATACTCTTTTTTGCAGATATCCTCAGCATACTTACAGCGGGTATGAAAATAACAGCCTGCTGGTGGATTAGATGGGTCAGGAACTTCACCTTCCAGACTCAAAATTTCTCTTCCACTTTCTGGATCAGTTTTGGGGACTGCTGCCAGCAGTGATTCACTGTAAGGATGGGCTGGACTGGCAAAAAGCTCTCTGGTTTCTGCAATTTCAACAATCTTTCCCACATACATCACTGCAACCCTGTCACAAATATGTTTAATTACACTTAAATCATGAGCAATAAAAAGTAGGGTTAAATCAAATTCAGCTTTTAATTCCTCAAGCAAATTTAAAATTTGGGCCTGAACAGAAACATCCAGAGCAGAAACTATTTCATCACAGACCAAAAATTGGGGGTCAATACTTAAAGCTCTGGCAATTGCAACCCGCTGCCGCTGACCACCACTAAAAGCATGAGGATATCGACTCATATAGCTTGCTTTGAGCC
>JAXKWB010000074.1:0-5291 GCA_036172385.1 Halanaerobiales bacterium
AATATATTAAACTCATATATTCAGAAAGGAGATAACATGAAGAATAATTATACTGCTGGACCAAAAAGAATAATAGAAGAACAGGACTGGAAATTAAGAAATTCCTGTTTAAAACTGGCTGAACTAAACTTAAATTTCGAAAGTATAATTGAAATTATTGAAGAAATCAATCAGGCAAAAAATGAAATTGATTTTTTATATTTAATTTTGGACAAATCATTTAATTTAATTCCGGAAGCTGACTATGGGAAAATCGTTATAAATAAAGAGGAGTCTGCTTATTTTTTAGAAAAAGTATATAGAAAAGACGATATTTTTTTGAATGGAGAAAGATTTTATGAGAAGTCAGCTCAGAACTATTCTACCGATATTATTTTTGAATCTCAAATAGAAAATAAGAAGCTTACTATAAATTTAAAAATTAATAATGATTTTCTGGGGGGAGTTATTTTGTATATTGTGGCAGAAAGTTCTAAAAATTTCAGTACTCGATCAATAAAAATAGTTTCAATTTTAGAAAAAATTGCTTCCTCATATTTAACAACAAAACGTTATCAGAGGCTGGAGAAAAAATTTAATCAGGAAATTATTTTATCTTTAACTAACTTACTCGGTCTCCATGATCAATATACAGCAGGGCATAACCAAAAAGTAGCAGAGTTGAGTAGAAAGCTTGCAAAAAGTATGGATTTAAATAGAGAAGAGGTCCAAAAAGCTTACTGGACAGGAATTCTGCATGATTTTGGTAAGACTCTAATCCCGGCTACAATATTAAATAAAAAGGGGGTTTTAACTCAAAAAGAGTTTTCTGAAATAAAAAAACATCCTGAATTTGCTTATAAAACTTTGAAAGATTCAGCTGAATTAAAAAATATCGCAAAATATATACTTCATCACCATGAACATTGGGATGGTAACGGCTATCCTGACGGACTGGTAGGAGAAGAAATTCCACTTATTTCTCAGATTGTTTCTGTTGCTGATGCCTGGGATGCCATGACTTCTGATCGCTCATATAGAAAAGCTATTAAAAAAGAAGAAGCAGTTAAAAGAATTATTAATAATCGGGGAAAACAGTTCTCACCAGCTGTTGTAGATGTGTTTCTGGATAATATTAGATAAAGCAGATATTTAATATATTTTTAATCTAATAGTCTTTAAATAGCTGCTGAATTCTGTTATAATAGTAAAGTAGATTACAATTTTCATTATCACAGCAGAAAATTAATCATAACACAAAAGGGTGGAGAAAAAATTGAGAAGACGAGAACGTTTAACTGGTTTTTTTATTATATTTATTTTACTTACCTTTTCTGCCTACAGTAATTCAATGAATGTAGGTGGACGAATGGGAATCCCCAGTAATCAGCAGAAAGAAAATGAACAGAGTAGTCATCGAATCCAGGAAACTAGAAATATAACTACAAACATTAATGATAATAAGATAAATAATTCAGTTGAGCAAAATAGTAATCAAATATCAGAACAGGTTGCTCAAAGAGAAGAAAATAAGGATTTAGCTTCAGAGCAGGCCAGCAGTCTGAAGTCTATAGATAAAAATTTAAGCAACATAGAAAATAATTTTAATTTAAATAGAGATAATAATTCTAATTTTAAAACTCAAAGAGAAGAAAATAATAATTCCGATAATCAGAAAACAGTTTTTAAAAGAAAACCCAAACCACAATTAATTGATCAGGTTAAAGTACATAAAGTAAAAAGTGGAGAAACACTTTGGGATATAGCACATAAACACGGTCTGAATATTGACTCTTTAATTGGTGCGAATAATATTAGTAATATGAATAGTATTAAGCCCGGTCAGAAATTTAAGATTTTACCGGTTAAAGGAATTATTTATCGGGTCTCACCTGGCGAAAGTGTAGCCAGCATTGCCCGTAAGTTTGATCTTAAAACAGAAACTATTATGAAAGACAATAATATAGAAGACGCATCCTCTCTAAAAATTGACCAGAAATTAATCTTAAGAGGCGCAAAACCAGAATTTAGTTATCAGGATCGCCTGGATCAGAAATTTATGTATCCAATTAATACTCGTATCACCTCTTATTATGGACCGCGCTGGGGCAGGGTGCATGAAGGCATTGATTTTGCAGCTCCAATGGGTAGTCCAATTAGGGCAGTTAGTTCTGGTCGAGTGGTTTACAGCGGCTGGGCTACTGGTTATGGTTATGTGGTAATCATTGAACATCAAAGGGGACTGAGAACTCTTTATGCTCATAACTCCAAGCTTTTAGTTAGAGAAGGCGAATCAGTGGGTAAAGGAGAAGTGATTTCTCGTTCCGGTAATACTGGTAATTCGACTGGACCACATTTACACTTTGAAGTACAGGTCAATGGGAGGCCTGAGAATCCTTTAGATTATATTAACCGCTAAAAATGAATAGACAAAGACTATATTCCTCCTCATTATAATTTTTATTTTGTAATGAGGAGTTTTTATATTTATTGAATTTACTAAAATATATAATCAAGTTTTTAAAATTACTGCCTTGACAGTAATAAAAATATATTCTATAATTAACTCAACAAATACTTGAATAATTGTTCATATATAACAAATAAAAAGTTGAGGTGGAGAAAAATGCAGAATACAATTGAAAAAAAAGAAAAGAATCAAAAAGAGTTTGAGCTGGAAGGATTAAGCTGCTCAAATTGTGCTTTAAAAATTGAGAATCAGGTAAAAAATCTTGAGGGGATGGAAAATGTAGAACTTAACTTTGCAACTTCCACTCTTAAAGTTGCAGCAGAAGAATCCAGGCTGGATAAAATCAAAGAAGAATTACAGAAGATTTCAGATCAAATTGAACCGGGAGTTAAAGTTAAAGATAAAGCAGAAAATCGAACAAACAATAATCAGGATAACTCTTCTCTTAAATCTTATCTCTGGGAAAAGAAAAATATTTTTATTGGGGCTCTGTTTTTTGCCTTTGCACTTAGTTTTTCTCATTTAAATATTTTTGCAAATACTGTTTTTAATACTCTGGCTCTACCGGCTTACATAACAGCCTACTTTTTAATCGGCTATCCTGTTCTTAAATCTGCGGTTTTAAATATTGGCCGTGGTCAGATTTTTGATGAAAACTTCTTAATGGTCATAGCAACCATCGGGGCCTTTGGAATTCGCGAATATCCGGAAGCAGTTGCAGTAATGCTTTTTTATATGGTAGGAGAATTATTTCAGGAAAGAGCAGTCAATAATTCCCGCCGTTCAATTAAGGATTTGATGGATATTCAGGCTGAATATGCTAATTTGGTTAAAGATGAAGAAATTATTAATGTTGAGCCAGAACAATTAAATGTTGATGATTTAATTGCTGTTAAGGCAGGAGAAAAAATTCCTGTTGATGGCAAAATAGTAAGTGGAGAGACAGCACTTGAGACTTCAGCACTAACTGGAGAATCCCTGCCTAAAGATGTAGCAGAAGGTGATCAGGTCTTAAGTGGGATGATCAATTTAAATAAATTAATAACTGTTAAAGTAACTAAAGAATATAAAGATTCGACTGTTAAAAAAATATTAGAACTGGTGGAAAATGCCAGTTCCAAAAAAGCACCTACTGAGCAGTTTATTACCAAATTTGCTCGCTATTACACTCCGTTTGTGGTTCTGTCAGCAGCTTTAGTTGCAATTTTGCCGCCTCTATTTACCGGAGCAGCATTCAGTCCCTGGTTTTATAGAGCCTTAGTCTTTTTGGTCGTTTCCTGTCCCTGTGCTCTGGTTGTTTCTATACCGCTTGGTTTTTTTGGTGGTATCGGTCTGGCATCAAAAAATGGTATTTTAGTTAAAGGTGGAAATTATCTGGAAGCTCTAAATGAACTGGACAGCATTATTTTTGATAAGACCGGAACTCTAACAGAAGGTGATTTTAAAGTAACCGAAGTAAATATTTACAGTGATCACAGTCGGGAAGAAATTTTAAATATTGCTGCAGAAGCAGAACAATTTTCTAATCATCCTATAGCCCAGTCAATTGTTGAGGCAGCTGGAGATTATAAAAAACATTCTGCAGACAGTGATTATCAGGAGATCTCGGGAGCTGGTATTAAGGCTGTACTGGGTAATAATCAAATTTTAGCAGGAAATGAAAGACTTATGCAGAAGAATAATATTAACTTCCAAAAATCTAAAAATTCGGGGACAGCTGTATATCTGGCTCAGAATGGTGAATTTTTGGCTTCAATTATAATTTCTGATCAGCTTAAAAAAGATGCTGTAGAAGCAATTTTAAGTCTAAAAAAGATGGGGATTAAAAATTTAGCAATGCTGACCGGAGATAATAAGTTGACAGCAGCTGATGTTGCTTCTAAACTCGGTCTTGATAATTTTTATGCAGAATTACTTCCTGATCAGAAGGTAAAAAAAGTGGAAGAACTATTAAGTAATTCAAAAAAACTGGCCTTTGTTGGTGATGGAATTAATGATGCTCCAGTACTTGCCCGTTCTGATCTGGGAATCGCAATGGGTGGACTTGGGTCAGATGCTGCAGTTGAAGCTGCTGATGTAGTGCTGATGACTGATGAACCTTCTAAAATAGTTACTGCCTTAAATATTGCTGCTAAAACTAAAAAACTGGTCTGGCAGAATATTATTATGGCTCTTTCAATTAAAGCAGTTGTGATGATATTGAGTATTTTGGGAATGGCCTCAATGTGGGCAGCAGTATTTGCCGATGTTGGAGTTGCCTTAATGGCTGTATTTAATGTTATGAGGATTTTACAAACAGATAATATCTAAACTGACTATTTGTTTAAAATTATTAACTAGAGATTTTATTATTAAAAAATGGAGTGGATTAAGATGGCAGCACAATTAAAAGAAAAGGCAATGTGTGATATTTGTGAGGTTTTTAATCCAGATAATCAGGTAGTAAAGGTGATGAAGAAAAAAACACTGGCTGATGATGTAGTTTATGATCTGGCAGAATTATTTAAGACAATGGGAGATCCAACTAGAATTAAAATACTTTATGCTCTCAAAGAAAGGGAGTTATGTGTTTGTGATCTTTCGGAATTACTGAATATGAGTTCTTCTGCCATTTCACATCAGCTCAGAGTTTTAAGAAATAACAAACTGGTTAAGTACCGTAAAGAAGGGCGCTCAGTCTATTATTCGCTTGATGATGACCATGTAATGTGTCTTTTCGGTCAGGGTCTGGAACATGTACTTGAAGACAAATAAAAGAAATTGTGAACTGAATATTTTAAATCTTATTTATCCAGCAGATCAAAAAAATTATAAAATTAAATAGAGGAGGCAATTAGAAGTG
>JAXKWB010000075.1:0-5710 GCA_036172385.1 Halanaerobiales bacterium
GTTAAGTAATTATAATATATTTAATTAAATCTAAGGAGTGTTTATTTATTATGAATTTTAAAAGTAAATTATTAATTTTAACAGTTATAATGCTAATGGTCTTTTCTATACCTATTATGGCACAAGATAACTCAGAAGTTAGTGAAGCAGTTAATGAAGGCACACCAGAATTTGCAGCAGTTGTTAATGGAGAAGAAATTTCTATGCAGGAATTAGAAGAATTTGCAGGTGTAAGAAATGTACTTATGCAGATCTTACAATCAAACCAGGAATTTGGAACAGTATTAATTCAGTCAGAAGCAGGACAGGATTTAATTAACGAGTTCCGCAGATATAAATTAGAGCAGCTTGTAACAAGTGAATTATTAATTCAGGAAGCTAAAAATAGAGGCATTGAAGTTAGTGAAGAAGAAAGAAATGAAATATTCAATCAGCAGGTAACTGCACTGCAGCAGCAGAACGACCTTAATGATGAACAATTCGAAAGAGCTATTCAGCAGCAGGGTTTTGAATCACTCTCTCAATATAAGGAAGTATTCATGGAAAACAATATGGATGGATTTATTGTTAATAAGCTTAGGGATGAGGTAGTATCCGAATCTTCAGTAAGTGATGCTGAGGCTGAAAAATATTACAATGAAAATATATCACAGTTTGAGGTAGAAGAGCAGAAAAAAGTGAGCCATATCTTATTTGATGAAAAAGCAAAAGCTGAAGAGGTTCTTGCGGAAATCGAAGCAGGTGCTGATTTTGCAGAAATGGCCAGAGAACATTCAACTGGACCAACTGCAGATAATGGTGGAGATTTAGGCTTTATTTCTCCAAATGAACAGCGGTTTGATAGTACATTTAGAAATGCAGCAATGCAGCTTGATGTAGGGGAAGTAATTGATGAACCTGTAAAAACTCAGTTCGGCTATCATATTATTAAAGTTACAGATAAACAGGAAGCCGAGACAAAAGAATTTTCCGAAGTTAAAGAACAAATAAAAAATCAGCTGCAGTCTCAAAAGGAAAATCAGGCCTGGTCCGAATTTGTTCAGCAGCTTAGAAAAGATGCAGATATAAAAATTAATCTTTAAAAGATACTTTAGGTAGCTGGCACCAATGATTTTCGACAAAGATAGATATTTACCTGGTACCAATAATATGTAGTAATGAAATCCTGCCTCATATCTGGGCAGGATTTATTTAATTAAAACTGGGAGATGAATATATTGCAGAAAAATATTTGTCTAAAGTACGGAAAAGAAAGCATTAGATTAAATCTTAAAGAAAATGAAATAAAAGGTATTATTGAAGCAGATGCTTCTGATCATCCTTCCCTGGCGGAGATTACAAAAGCTGCTCTGGCTGATCCAATTGACAGCAAGCAATTAAAAGATATGGTTAGTATTGGAGATTCTGCTCTGATAATTATTTCGGATATAACCCGTTCTTGGCAGCAGATACCAAAATTTCTTCCTTTTTTGATCGGAGAACTTAAAGTAGGTGGAATTGAACTTGATGATATTACAATTTTATCAGCACTCGGCAGCCATCGTGCACACAGTGAATCCGAAAAAAAAGAACTTTTAGGTGAAGCTTTCTATGGGGAGATTAAATTTATCGATCATGATGCAGATGATAAAGAAAACATGAAATATTTAGGTAATACTTCTGCAGGGACACCAACTTGGATCAACAAGGCAGTTTTTGATTCAGATAATTTAATTTTAACCGGTGGAGTTGTTTTTCATAATTTGGCCGGATTTGCAGGAGGAAGAAAATCACTGCTTCCCGGTACAGCAGCTTATGAATCGATAATGGCAAATCACTCTCTTTCACTGGCTGAGAACAGAGGTGATGGTTTAAAGGATACTGTTGACAGTAATCTGCTGGTAAACAATCCAGTTCATTTAGATATGATGGAAGCAGCTGAAATGACTGATGTTGATTTTATTTTTAATGTAATACCCGACGGCAGAGGAGGTATTGCTGCGGCAGTTGCAGGGGATTTAGTTAAGGCTCATCTGGAAGGTTGCCGCATTACATCTGATTTATTTGGTATCAATCTCAAAGAAAAAGCTGAACTTGTGATTGCTTCAGCAGGAGGATTTCCCAAAGATATGAACCTTTATCAGAGTTCAAAGGCACTTGTAAATGCTGCTAAAGCAGTAAAAAAAGGCGGATATCTTATTCTGATGGCAGACTGTAGTGAAGGTATAGGTCATCCTGAAGTTGAGGATATCATCCAGAATTATAATAATAATTTAGAAAGAGAAGATCTTTTGCGGAGTAATTTCACTATTTCCAGATATGTGGGTTATTTAATTACCACAGAGATAGAAGATATAAATTGTGTATTAGTCAGTAATATTGAAGCAGATAAGTTAAGTACAACAAAGATTGAAGTAGTTGATAATTTAGGAGATGCATTTGAGATAGTAAAAAAAGCATCTAAAAAATTACCTGCCGCATATATTATGCCTGATGCTGCAAATACTCTGCCTCTCTATAGATAAATAAGTTAAATAGCTTCTCGATTTTCACCTTTTTCCCATGAAAATAATTATCTTTTAATAACACTATATTTTTGATATCATTATTATAGAATAAATAGATTTAAAATTCTTTTTGAGGAGATGGTTTTATGATCATTGCTGTACCTAAAGAAATAAAAAATAATGAGAACAGAGTTGCTTTAACTGCTTCTGGAGTAGAGGTGTTAAAAAAATCAGGCCACAGTGTTTTAATTGAAAAAGGAGCTGGCCGCGGCAGCGGTATTGCTGACGAGGACTATTTAAACTCAGGAGCAGAAATTTGTGCTGATAAAAAAGAATTGTTCGCCAAAGCAGATATGATCATCAAGGTAAAAGAACCACTTAAAGAGGAATATGATTTATTTAAAAAAGATCAGATCTTATTTACATATTTACATCTGGCAGCAGATAAAGAATTGACAGAAGCGTTGAAGAAAAATAAAGTTACTGCTCTTGCCTATGAAACCGTTCAGAAAGAAGATGGCTCTCTACCTCTTTTAAGTCCGATGAGCGAAGTGGCAGGTAGATTGGCAGTACAGGCTGCAGCAGCTTATCTGGAGAAGCCAAAGGGTGGAAGAGGAGTTCTCTTAAGTGGAGTTCCAGGAGTAAAACCTGCTAAAGTAGTCATCATTGGTGGCGGCATAGTAGGCAGAAATGCAGCTAAAATCGCACTGGGTATGGGAGCAGATGTAACTGTGCTAGATATAAAACATTCTAAGATGCGCTATATAGATGATATTTTTCAGGGAAGAATAAAAACTATCATGTCAAATCATGCTCATGTGGCAGAAGAGGTAAAAGATGCAGATGTAGTTGTTGGTGCAGTACTTATTCCTGGAGGAAAAGCACCTAATCTTCTTACTGAAGAGATGATCAAAACAATGGCATCTGGAACAGTTGTTGTTGATGTTGCAATAGATCAAGGTGGATGTATTGAAGGAACTTATCCAACAACCCATGATAATCCTGTTTATACAAGACATGATGTTATCCATTATTCTGTTGCAAATATGCCTGGGGCTGTTGCAAGAACTTCGACATTTGCTTTAACTAATGCTACTTTACCTTATATAGAAAAAATTGCAAATAGAGGCTTTAAAAAAGCAATGCTTGCTGATTATTCACTTGCTAAAGCCTTAAATGTCTATCAGGGAGACATTGTCTACAAGGGAGTTGCAGAAGCTTTTGCAGAAAAATGTATAAATCTTGATGATATATTAAATAAATGGAGAAATTGATTCGGAGGTTATTATAAATGGGTTTACTTTCTAACAGACCCGCCTGGCTCGAAATTGATCTGGGTGCTTTAAAATATAATTACGATATTATTCGCAGAAAAGTTTCTGATCAGACAAAGATTGCAGCAGTTGTGAAAGCTGATGCATATGGTCATGGTGCTGTAGTCACTGCTAAAAAATTAAGTGAATGGGGTGCTGAATATCTCTGTGTCGGAAGTCCTGGAGAAGGAATTGAATTAAGAGAGGCTGGCATTGAACTGCCAATTATAGTATTGGCTGAAGTATTAGAAGAACAATATCCGGATATTGTTAAAGGAAATCTAATTCAGACTGCAGCAAGTTTTAAAACTTTAAAAAATTTAAATAATACCGGAGAAAAAGCGGGATCTGTTATTTCTGTACATCTTAATTTTGACACAGGTATGGGCAGGATTGGATTCCTGCCTGAAGAACTTATGGACGCTTTTGCAGCAGCTGAAAAATTGAAATATATTAAAGTTGAAGGGGTATTTTCTCACCTGGCCCGGGCAGATGAAGAAAATAAAGAATTTGCCTATAGGCAGCTTTCTCTATTTAAAAAAACATTGGAAGAAGTGGAGAGTGCTGGATATAACATACCACTTAAACACATTGCAAACAGTGCTGCAGTAATTGATCTCCCAGAATTTGCAATCGATATGGTTAGACCGGGTATTATGCTTTATGGTTTATTGCCTTCAAATGAACTGCTCAAAGAAGTGGATTTAAAACCAGTTCTTTCATTTAAAAGCAGAGTTGTACAGCTGAGAGAATTGGATGCTGGCTCAGCTGTTAGTTATGGTTCAACATATATAACTGAAAAAAAAGAAAAAATGGCAGTTTTACCTGTTGGCTATAAAGACGGTTATCCAAGACTGCTGTCCAATCAGGGGAAGGTTTTAATCAATGGTAAAAAAGCTCCCATAAGAGGCAGAGTCTGTATGGGTCAGATTATTGTTGGGGTTAATAAAGTAGAAGATATCAAAGTTGGAGATGAGGTTGTACTTATTGGAAAACAGCAGGGGGAAAGTATTACTGCTTCAGAAATTGCAGATCTTACAGGTACTATAAACTATGAGATTGTATGTAATTTGAGCAGCAGACTTGAAAAAGTATATATTTAACTTGAATTTAAAATTTCACTGTATTATAATTATCTTAACAAATAAATAGCCAATTTTATAAAACTGAGAAGGGTATTAGTAAAAATTTCAATTGAATTTATTTAGAGAGCTGATGGCTGCTGGAAATCAGCCGATTGAATTTTCGAATCCGGCCTGGAGTTGTGAAGAAGAAAGCTTATCGTTATTAATCTTCACCGGTGGAGATCGTTAAAACTTTTTAAGCGGCATAATTATGCTATTAGGGTGGCACCACGGGAAAATCTCGTCCCTGTTCAGGGGAGGAGTTTTTTGTTTTTAGAACAGCTTTTTCAGTTTCTGTTCATAGAACATCTTTATGTTCTTTGTAATAAAAAAATATAATTGCATTTGAGAGCATTAATATTATAATTAAGCTGGTTTGGACTTTTAAATATTTTTGAAGATTATCAAATAAATTTAATAGGAGGACGTTAAAATGTTGGACATGAGATTTATAAGAGAAAACTCTGAAATTGTAGAAGAGGCACTAAAAAAGCGTAATATGGAATCACCTGTTCCAGAGTTTCAGAAGTTAGATGACAAAAGACGTGATCTGCTGTACGAAGCTGAACAGCTCAAACATGAGCGCAATGTCAATTCTGACAAAATCGGAGAATTAAAAAGGAATGGAGAAGATGCTTCAGATCTGATTAAAAAAATGCAGGAAGTATCTGCCAGAATCAAAGAACTTGACCAGCAGATCAGTGTGGTAGAAAAGAAATTGGATGATATACTGCTTGCTATACCAAATATTCCACATGAATCAGTACCTGTGGGTACAGATGAAGAA
>JAXKWB010000076.1:0-7823 GCA_036172385.1 Halanaerobiales bacterium
AATTTGAATTACATAAAAGTCAATAACCTGTTGGATTTTGTATTATTTTTACATAATTATTGACAGTGATTATGAAACTGGTTAAATTAAGGTGATAAAAAATGAAAAAAATATTTTTATTTTTAATTAAAATCTATCAAAAGATTATTTCACCCTGGACTCCAAAAAGCTGTCGTTTTCGTCCCACCTGTTCGGAATATTCCAGGCAGGCAATTCAAAAATATGGGGCTATCAAAGGTAGTTGGATGGGATTAAAGCGAATTTTGCGCTGTCATCCTTTTAATTCAGGTGGTTATGATCCGGTAGAATAGGAGGAATTTATTAAATGTTTGATTGGTTAATTAACGGAATGGCATATGCGTTAGATTTTATTTACAATATTGTTGGTAATTATGGACTTGCAATTATTATATTCACCCTGCTGATTAAGCTGGTACTTTATCCTTTAACAGCTAAACAGACCCGTTCAATGAGAGAAATGCAGGAAATTCAGCCTGAAATGCAGAAAATACAGGAAGAATATAAAGATGATAAAGAAAAGCAGCAGGAAAAAATGATGGAACTTTATCAGGAACATGGTGTTAATCCAGCAGCTGGTTGTCTGCCGATGATTGTTCAGATGGCTATTTTGATTCCTTTATACAGAACCATTTTTGCTTTAGGAGATAAAATGGCAGCTGAGTCCTTTTTATGGATTGGAACAATAACAAATGGTTCCTTAGCTGAGCCAGATATCGCAATTGTTATTTTAAATGCACTTGTAATGTTAGGCCAGACACATATGACCCAGAAAATTTCTGGTGGAGAAGGTAAGAGTAACAAAATGATGTATCTGATGCCGCTATTTATTGTATTTATTGGTTTTTCATTACCTGCTGGTGTATTATTATACTGGTTTACATCAACCTTATTTACTGTAGGTCAGCAGTATTTCTTATCCAAAGAACCTAGCAGAATCAAAGGGGATGCATAATAAAAATGAAAAGCATAAAAGTAGAAGCTAAAAATGTAGAAAAAGCAGTAGAAAAAGCCCTGACTGAACTTGGAATTACCAGAGAAGAAGCAGAAATTAATGTAATAGATGAGGGAAGTAAAGGCTTACTGGGTTTAATTGGTACCAAAGATGCTGTTGTAGAAGTAAAGGAAATTTTTGATCCTGTCAAGAAAGGAAAAGAATTCCTGGAAACACTTTTGGATAAAGCCAGAATCAATGTTGGTGTAGAAATTATGGAAGCAAAAAGTGATGATGAACAGGTAGTTTACAATTTAACAGGAGAAAAAGAACTTGGTTTAGTAATTGGTCATCGAGGAGAAACTCTTGATGCAATGCAGTACTTAACTTCTATCTATATTAATAAAGAGATAGAAGAATATTTTAGAGTTCTACTTGATGCAGACGGTTATCGAGACCGCCGCCAGGAAACATTAGAAAGATTAGCAGAAAGACTGGCTGCCAAAGCAGAAAGAAAACAGAGAAAAGTTGTTTTAGAACCAATGCCGCCACATGAAAGAAGAATTATTCATATTAAACTCAAAGAAAATAAAAATGTTAAATCATACAGTGAGGGGAAAGAACCCTACCGTAAAGTTATGATAGAACCATTAGATAATTAATCCTATTATCGGATATATAAACAAGCTGTATTAGCTTATATTACAGTAGTCTATTAATAGAAAACAAAAGAAACAGATGGATTTTATCATTAACCCAGCAGGGATTTCTCTGCTGGGTTATGTTTTAGGAGGTGTAAAGTAATTGGATATATTAAAAGAAGATACTATTGCAGCTATTGCAACTCCATTTGGTACAGGTGGAACTGGAAAAATAAGAATCAGCGGACCTCAGGCTTATCAAATTGGAGATAAAATATTTAGTTCAATCAAAGAAGGAAAAAAGATTTCTGAACAGGATACTTATACAGCTCATTATGGTCATATCAAGGACCCTGATAGTGACAAAATTATTGATGAAGTGATAGCCATTATGATGAAAAAGCCGCATTCTTTTACAGGAGAAAATGTTCTGGAATTTGACTGTCATGGTGGAATGACACCACTCAGAGCAGTACTGGACTTAACTTTAAAACATGGAGCCCGCCTGGCTGAGCCAGGTGAATTTTCACAGCGGGCCTTTTTAACTGGCAGAATTGATTTGGCACAGGCAGAAGCAATTATTGAAATTATAAATTCTAAAACAGAAAAAAGTCTGGATCTGGCTGTTGATCAATTAAATGGTAAGCTTTCGCAGAAAGTTGATCAAATAAAAGAAGAAGCTGTAGAAATACTTGCTCATCTGGAAGCAGCAATAGATTATCCAGAAGATGAAATTGAAGGATTTTCTCCCGCAGATCTGGGAGATAAATTTAATTATATAAAAGAAGAGATAGAAAAGTTATTAAAAAGCAGTAAACAGGGAAAGATATATAAAGAAGGTTTAAAAACCGTTATTGTAGGTAAACCCAATGTAGGCAAATCAAGTCTGTTAAATTATTTTTTAGAAGAAAAACGAGCAATTGTAACTGATGTTCCGGGTACAACTCGGGATGTAATTGAAGAATTTGTTAATTTAAAAGGGATTCCTTTAAAAATAATTGATACTGCTGGAATTAGAGAAACTAAAGATGAAGTAGAAAAAATTGGAGTTGAACGGACCCGAAAATCAGCAGCAAAAGCAGATTTAGTTCTTTTTATGCTGGATATTAATCAGGGAATAACTTCTGCGGACCGAGAAATATATAAATTAATTAAGGATAAGCCGGTGATTATAATTGTCAATAAAACTGACCTGCCGGCAAAAATAGAAAAAGCAAAAATAGAAAAAGAGTTTGCTGAGCACAGTGTGCTCTGGATCTCACTTTTAGAAGAAGAAGGATTAAATGAATTAAAAGCTGATATTTTAGATGAAATTCTGGATGAAGAAATTGATACAGATGCCGAAGCAGTAATTACTCAGAGCAGACATCGGGATGCTTTAGTTAAAGCTGAAGCAGCAATTGAACGAGTAATTGTTTCACATGAAACAAATATGCCCTATGATTTTTTAACCATCGATTTAAAAGACTGTCTTGATGGTCTCGGCAAAATAACAGGAGAAACAGTTGCTGATGATATACTCGATAGAATATTTAATGATTTTTGTCTTGGAAAATAATTTTTAATATAAGGGAGAGATATAATGGATTTTCATAAATATCCAGAGGAGTATGATGTAATTGTAATTGGAGCCGGACATGCAGGCTGTGAAGCCTCATTGGCCCCGGCACGTATGGGCTTAAAAACATTAACTTTAACAGTTAGTTTAGATCATGTAGCATTTATGCCCTGCAATCCTTCACTCGGGGGCCCCGGAAAATCACACATAGTTAGAGAAATCGATGCTCTGGGTGGAGAAATGGCCAAAAATATGGACGAAACTATGATTCAAATTAGAATGCTCAATACAAGCAAAGGACCTGCAGTTCACGGACTGCGGGGACAATCAGATAAAGATGAATATCACAAAAGAATGAAACAGGTTTTAGAGCAGGAAGATAATATAGATTTAAAACAGCAGATAGCGGAAGAAATAATTGTGGAAAATGGTGAGGTTAAGGGAGTAGTAACCAAAACTGGAGTCTTTTTTCCGGGGAAAAAGGTTATTTTAACAACAGGAACCTTTTTAAAAGGAAGAATTATTATTGGTGAGGCGGAATTTAATGCCGGTCCCAACCAGCAGTATCCTGCCAATAAGCTCTCCGGCAGCTTAAAGGAGCTGGGGATCAATTTAAGAAGATTTAAAACAGGAACTCCGCCCCGGGTCAGCAAAAAATCTATGGATTTTTCTAAAATGGAGCCCCAGCCGGGAGAAGAAGACTTAAGTTTTTCTTTCGAATCTGAGCCTCTAAGTGGAGAACAGGCAATGTGCTATTTGACCTATACTTCCGAAGCAACTCATAAAATAATAAGTGATAACAAAATGAGAACACCACTATTTAGTGGGGTTATTGATGGAGTTGGGCCCCGCTACTGTCCCTCGATAGAGGATAAGGTTGTCCGCTTTCCTGATAAAGGGAGACATCAGTTATTTATTGAACCTGAGGGTTTAGGTACTGATGAATATTATGTTTCTGGACTTTCTACCAGTCTTCCCTATGATGTCCAGATAGAAATGGCAAGAACTATCCCGGGTTTAGAAAATGTAGAAATTATGAGACCGGGATATGCAATTGAATATGACTGTGTGGATCCAGAAGAATTGAAACTTGATTTAGAGCTAAAAAAGGTTAAAGGACTTTATACAGCCGGACAGATTAACGGCAGCTCAGGCTATGAAGAAGCAGCCGGTCAGGGTTTGATTGCCGGGATTAATGCAGCTTTGAGTCTGCAGGATAAAGATCCTCTAATCTTAAAAAGATCTCAGGCTTATATTGGAGTTTTGATTGATGATTTAGTTACTAAAGGTACCCCGGAACCCTATAGAATTATGACTTCTCGAGCAGAATACAGGCTGCTTTTACGCCAGGATAATGCAGATCAGCGTTTAACTCCACTTGGTCGAGAAATAGGTCTGGTCAGTGATCAGAGATATCAGAATTACCAGGAAAAAGTAAAAGCTGTAGAAAAAGCATTAACTTATTTGAGAGCAGAGGAAAATCAGGTTAATCCAACCAGAGAAGTTAGAGCTAGATTAGAAGAACTGGGAAGTGGTAATCTAAGCAAGCCAGTCAGCTTAGAAAAATTACTGCGCCGGCCGGAAATTTCCTATACCGATCTTAAATTTTTTGCAGAAAATCTGCCGGAAATAAAAAAAGATGTTCAGGAACAGGTTGAAATCCAGGTTAAATATAAGGGCTATATAGAACGTCAGGAATCCCAGGTCGAACAGTTCAGAAAAATGGAAGAAAAAATAATACCGGAGGAATTAGATTATAATCAATTAGAAAATCTGCGTCTGGAAGCCAGAGAAAAATTAAATAAGATTAGACCACTTTCTATTGGCCAGGCTTCAAGGATTTCTGGTGTTTCTCCTGCTGACATTTCTGCTTTAATGATCTATTTAGAGCAGTATAACAGAAAACAAAAGGATGATCAGAATGGAGATCACTAAACAGAAATTTATTCAGAAGTTAGAAGCAGGGCTTGAAGCTCTAAATGTTTCTTACAGCAGTGAACAGCTCGAACAGCTGTGGGAATATTATCTTTTCTTTCTTGAGGAAAATAAAAAATATAATATGAGCACAATTACTGAACCAGAAGAAGTTATAAAAAAACACTTCCTTGATTCCCTGGTGATTTTAAATTATATAGATTTTGAAGGCAGAAAAAGGTGGCTTGATATTGGTACTGGAGCAGGTTTCCCGGGGATGGTTTTAAAATTATTCTTACCTGGAGACAGTTTTTATTTGCTTGATTCTTCAGCTAAAAAGGTCAATTTTTTAAACCAGTTAATTTACAAACTGGGACTTAAAGGGATTGATGCAACTCACGGCAGAGCAGAAGATCTGGCCAAATTAGAAGAATGGCGTGGTTCTTTTGATTATATCTGCTCCCGGGCAGTAGCTTCCCTCAATGTTTTATTAGAGTATGCAGTCCCTTTTTTAAAAATTGGAGGACTTGCCTATTTTTATAAGGGACCCGAATATAAAGCAGAAATTAAGGAAGCCCGGAGTGCTTTAAAAACATTAGGTGCAGAAATAAAAGAAAGTATAGAGCTTGATGTACCGAGATTGGAAGCTGAACGCTATTTAATTATTGTTAAAAAGAATTCTCCAACTAAAAATAAATATCCCCGGCGGGCTGGAATTCCCCAGAAACGCCCCCTTTAAATTATTTCCCGGGAAATATCTCTGGTAGTTATTTAAGTTTAGCTTCTATTTTTAACATTAAAAAAGGATATTTAGTTAGTTTAGAGAAATATAATTTTAGGTGGGGGTAATTTTGAATGAAAATTCCTTTTTTTAATCAGGAAAACGAAAATAATAGGGATCAAATTGTAGAAATCAAAGTAGATCAGATCAATGTTAATCCTTTTCAGCCCAGACAGGAATTTAAACAGTCTGAAATTGAGGAACTGGCTCAGTCAATTAAAAACGTTGGCCTGATTCAGGCAATTACAGTCCGTAAAGCTGAAGAGGAAAACAGCTACGAATTAATTGCTGGAGAGCGCAGGCTTAGAGCTGCCAAATTTTTAAATAAAGAAGTTATTCCAGCTGTGATTAAAGATCTTAATGATCAGCAGGTGGCAGAGATTGCATTAATTGAGAATCTCCAGCGGAAAGATTTAAATTATTTAGAGGAAGCACAGGCTTATCAGCGGCTTTTAGATAAATTTAATTTAACTCAAAAGGAGCTGGCAGAGAGTGTTTCAAAAAGCCAGTCTACTATTGCCAACAAACTGCGGCTCTTAAATTTATCTGATCAAATTAGAGAAAAATTATTAGCAGCTAATTTAAGTGAAAGACACGGTAGGGCTCTGCTTAAACTTGAGACTGCTGAGGAACAGCTGTCATTAATTGAAGAAATTAGCAAAAAAGGGCTTAATGTTAGAGAAAGTGAAAAATTAATAAAAAGAAAGCAGCAGCCAGTTAAAAAGAAAAAACAAATTAAACATATTTCTGATGATCTGCGGCTTTTTGCTAATTCTTTAGAAAAAAGAATTTCGGAAATTAAAGACTCAGGAATCAGTGTCGAATTTGAACGCAGTGATGATCAGGATAGCATAGAATATTATATTAAACTCTCTAAATAAAGATTAAAAAGAGGTGAAATAATGGTTAAAAAAATTGCGATTGTCAACCAGAAAGGTGGGGTTGGCAAGAGCACAACAGCAGTAAACTTAAGTGCTGGTCTGGCAGAACAAAATAACAGGGTTTTATTAATTGATATTGACCCTCAGGGGAACGCGAGCAGCGGCCTGGGAATAGAGAAATCAGAGGTTGAATATACAATCTATGATTTATTAATTGAATCTGAGCCGCCTGCAAAAGCAATACTGCAGAGCAGTAATAAAAATTTGGATATTATTCCTGCCAATATTGAGTTAGCAGGAGCAGAAATTGAACTTGTTTCCATTATGTCCCGGGAAAGCAGACTCAAAAAATCGTTAAAAACTCTTAATCAGGACTATGATTATATTATAATTGACTGCCCTCCTTCTCTGGGCCTCTTAACTTTAAATGCTTTAACGGCTGCTGATAGTGTTATGGTTCCTATTCAGTGTGAATATTATGCTTTAGAGGGATTGGGTCAGCTGATGAATACCATTGAACTTGTCAGAAAAAATCTAAACTCTGATCTTCGAATCGAAGGAGTTTTAATGACAATGTATGATGCCAGAACTAATCTATCGGAACAGGTAATAGATGAAGTAAAAGATTATTTTTCTGAACTAGTTTTTGAGACAATTATTCCTCGAAATGTACGTTTAAGTGAAGCTCCAAGTTTCGGCAAACCGATACTCGATTACAGCTCCTCTTCCAAAGGAGCAGAAGCATACAGAAAATTAGCAGAGGAAGTGATATCTCTTGAGCAAAAAAAGACTGGGTAAAGGTTTAAGTGCTCTGATAAATAATGATGAGAATGTAGATCAAAGCAGAGTTGAGGAAATTTTTATTGATCAAATCGAGCCCAACCCCTTTCAGCCGCGCAGTAATTTTGACGAGGATGCCCTCAGAGAACTGGCCAATTCTATTCAAGAAAAAGGAATAATTCAGCCGATTACAGTCCGCAAAATCAAAGCTGAGAAATATCAGATTGTTGCAGGTGAGCGCCGCTGGCGGGCTTCAAAACTGGTTGGCCTTGAAAAAATACCAGCTGTAATTAGAAATTTTGATGACCAGGAGATG
>JAXKWB010000077.1:0-7592 GCA_036172385.1 Halanaerobiales bacterium
GTATATTAATTAAATCCCTAGGTGAGTTATTAGAAAACTGAAAGATTTTATTAATATAATAATCATCCACATTTAAAATCTGCTTTAATTTGTTTATTTTGCCATTACTAAATGCTTTTAATCTTTCTGAAATTAACTTCTTAATCTTTTCTAGTTGCCATTTCATATTATAAATTTCTATTCTATCTGTCCTGATATCATCATGCCAGTGTTCCTGAATTTTATCCCACAAAAAAAATTTAAAAACTATATTCTCTCTTTCTAATAAAGGTAAGTCACTAATTATCGGTTTTATTAATCTGTAAGATTTATTTGAATCATTATTTGTAAGTCTATTTTCATCTACTCTATCAATAAGGACATATATTGCTTCTACTCCCAGATCACCAAAAATCTTTTCTATAAAGTCTAAAATATTAACCAATTTACTATTTTTAATTTCTTTATTTTTTTTAGTATTGGATGTAAAATCAACATTACCTATACCATTTTTTGTTAATATGGCATTTATTATTGAAGTAATTGAATTACCAGCTTTTAACCAAAAATCGTATAATTTATCTCCAAACCCCTTAATTGAATTAATAGCAATGTCAATTTCATTATTATTAATACCACTAAAATAGTTATTAATTAATTTTATCAACTTTTTCTTTTCATTTTCATCTAAAATATCACTTTTATTTTCTTTATCTAATTTAGTTAATAAAGCAATTAGAAGAAATTCAATTATTTTATTAACATGTTTTTCAAAGGTAACATTTCTTACATCATTCATATCTTCAATCGGAAAAGAATCATAAATAATACTAATCAATTCATTTTTCTCTTCAGATAAATATTCAATCATTTTTCTTTGAGCAGTTTTTCCAGTGCCTCTAGGTGCTAATACAATTGAAGATTTAGGCTTCTCAAAAGAGCCTAATAATGAATAAAAATAATCAGGATAAACAAAATAATCTTTTAACATATCTTCATGTAAAGCATTTGTACTTGCAAAAGGATCTCTGATAAAGCCAAGTTCATTAAAATATTCGCTTTTAGTAATCATATTAATCCTCCACATTTTAATATTTTATAACTTATAAAAACATTAATACCTCCAACCTAATATCTCATAATTATATACTTCTTGAAACAAATGTATTTTCCTTTATCTACAGTTCGACAAATTCAGCTTCGGTGCCAGAACTAAACCACCTTAGACAGCATTTCCTTAACTTTTTCTGCTGTTTTTTATGATATAATTAACATAAACAAACACCCTGGAAAGGAGGCCCTTATGAAAGAAATATTCAACTTAATCAGTACTTATGGTTTTCCGATGGTTTTATCAATTTATCTTTTAGTCAGGTTTGAACCTTTAATTAAAGAATTAAAGGAATCAATCGACACCCTGATCATGCTTAACGATAATGATCAACACTTTAAGCACTAAAAAAAGGCCCCTGCTTTTACACAGAAACCGGAGACGGCTTAATGACTTTTTAATTCCTGTTTTAAGATTCTAATATATAATTCACCCTTACTTTTGCAGTCTTCAATATTATTACCACACTCAAATTTGTTGAATTTACAATCCTCGCAGAACAGCTCATCTATTTTAAACTGCAGCTTATAACGCTCAACTATTTTTTTCAGTTCTTCTGCCTGCCTGATCCTCTGGCTGCCGAAACTTTTTTTGAATTTTCTATAAGAAGGAAATTTCTGATCTTGATCTATATCTCTGGCAGTAGGAATTTTTCTTTCGCTTCTGACCTTTTCTTCAAACAGTTCAACCAGTTTCTCACGTCTCACAGCAACCACTCCTTATCTGGATTTTCATTTTCAGAAGCTGCCTCGAGCAGCTCATCTCTAACTGCAGCAGGTAAATACATTAATTCCTCATTGTGGCGGTTAACTTCCTGATAAAGCTTCATAAAATGACTGCGCACATAATTATTATTGCAGTCACTGTGACAGATTGCTGTAAAACCACCAAAATGTTCTACAGTCTCTCTGACTTTAGGCGGCAAAGACTCCATTGCCTCTCCCGCTCTATAATAACCATATCTCCTGACAGACCTCAAAACCAGACTCCAGGCCTCACCGGCAGTAATTCTGGCTTCAGCCGGCAATTTTAAGCTTTCAACTTCTTTTACAATTTCTCCAACTGAGGGCGGCCAGTGGCCGTTGTTGATTATTAATTTTTTTAAAACACTGATCACACACTGATTATCGTAAAACTTGAGCAGATCATACCAGACCTCGATCAGCATTTCATTTTCTCTTTTTGATTTTTTAGGAAATTTAAATTTACCGGGATAACAGTGATTTAAATAAGTTAGCAGTTTAATAATTTCTTTTTTATTCATCTAAATCATCCCCTTTTGCCTCCGCATATAATTCTGCCAGCATATCCATTTTAGCTTTCTCCTGATCCCGATATCCATTTCTCTGCATCTGGTTTTCCAGAACTATCACCTGTTTCCGCAGCTTTTGTGGACTTAAAATATTACTTCTCCAGAAATCATCCTGCTGACTGAATTCTATAATTTTATCAATTTCCTGCCAGCTGTATCCTTTATTCTCTTTTTCTTTAGCCCCTAAAGGACCCAGTCGATTTAGTTTTTCAATGGAATCTAACCACTTTCTAAAAAGTTTGTTATCTATGTTCTTCTCCGGAACCCTGGCTCTGGAATTATTGGATAAGATTTGGTCTATTAGTTTTTTAGTTAATTTCTCTGCTTCAAAATCATTTTGGTCTGCTTGAGATATTGATTCATTTTTTGAGTCTGAAGTATTATCTTTCTCAAAATTATTTTCAAGAAATATGATTTCCATCTCTGAATCCAGATCGAATGTTTTATTAATTTGAGCTAGTTCTAGAGTTGGATCTGGAGTTGGAGCTGGAGCTGGTTCTAGTTCTGGATCTGGTTCTAGAGAATCACCCATGCCATCATTAACGGCATCATCAATGCCATCTGCAATACCATTACTGATAGCATCGAAATCGCCCGTCACATCAGGATCCTGATCAATAAAATACTCCGACAGTTCTTCTTTTAAGTATTTTGCAAAAGTATTATTGTGTTGTTCAGCCAGTTTTAAAAATTCGTTAAACAGATATGATTTAGGCAGCTCATTTAATTTTTTTAGAGCAGCTTTTTGATGATTCTTATTTATGATGGGAGAATATTTTAAAGCCTTTTTAATTAAAATTATTGAATTCTTTTCATCATAAGCTATAAATCCATTATCAATTAAATTATTTAGCAGCTGATTAACTTCCCCAATCGAAATTGACAGATCTCCGGCAATATAATGTTTTGGTAATCTATATAAACCTTCAGAATATCGATGTTGATTAGTTAAAATATATAGGGCCAGAAATTTAGTTTTATCATCCCAGGCTCTTACTTTCTCGTCAATCCAGAAACTTGTATCTACTTTATTAAATTTCATTTGCTACCTCCTGTTTGATTTGCCAGTCGACTAAAACAAACCTCCTTTCTATTCTTTATTTGTTAAAAATCTATTATTATGTTAATTTATGGTATTGTACCATTATTAGTATATTATTTCAAGTCAAAATATTGCAAATTTTTACTTATTTTTATAAATATTGATTTACTTTCTTTATTTTATTTTTTTGAAAACGATTTTACTTATTTAATTCATCTGGTTAACCTAAAAAACCAGAATCCTGTGTTAAGATTCTGACCCTGAAATTTCTGCAGTATTCTATTAAAATCCTCAAAAATTAACTATTATCCCTATAAACAAAAACCGGCTGAAGCACATCACCTCAACCGGTTAGATTAAATTCTATCTTTTTTTGACTGGAATCCAGATCTCACTTCTGAATTCTTCTGCTTCAGTATCTTTACTTTCATTCCACAATATTTCAGGACCTTCTGTCAGCTCATATTCTGAACCAGGAAACCATTCAGAATAAATTCGTCCCCAGACATTCTGAAGAGTTTCTGGAAAAGGACCAATAGCTTCGAAAACTGCCCAGGTTGATGCTGAAACTTCTAATTCCACTAAATCTTTCGGGGCTTTTTTTGTAGTGGCTGCTCCAATATAATGGTCAAGCTTCCCTTCTTCTTCCATCCTATCTTCTGAGAAATTAGTAGATGCACTAATAATTCCTGCTGGCTCGATATCGGAAAGTTCTTTTAGTTTAGTAATTGTTTTCTGATCTAAACTCTGCCACATTGCATCAATTGCTGAATTTGCTCCTTCAAAAACTATAGGAACTCTTTTCATAATCCCAATAATATTGAACTCTTCTTTTTCTACTATTCGATAATTCATTAAATCTCCTCCTTTAACTGATAACTGGAAGGTCATTGGCGGAAAAGCTTTTAATGATTGGTTTTTATCTCTGGCTGCTGTTGGTGTTAAACCATGAAAACTCTTAAAAGCTCTTGTAAACGAATCTGGCGAACTATATCCATATTTAAGAGCCAAATCAATTATTTTAACCTGCCTGTTACTCTGCAGCTCGAATGCTGCCAGGGTCAGCCTTCGATTTCGTATATATTGTGATAGAGTAATCCCGGCTATAAAGGAAAACATTCTTCTAAAATGATATTCAGAACAGACAGCAATTTCAGCAAGCTTCTCAAAATCAATCTCATTTGTTAGATTATTTTCAAGATGATTTAATGCTTCGTTCAACTTAGTCAAAGAATCCATCACACTAACCTCCCTTATCAATTTATATTAATATTATAACAGCTGGTTTTTAAAAAACCCTACATTTTGTGCACAATTATGCAGCCTGACCCCTTAGAAAAACCGACAGAGATTTTAATCCCGGCCGGTTTGTTTACTTGCTTCTATTCAATGCTTCAGAAAATCTACTAATTCTGACTCCGAATTTGTAGTTACTATTTTTTCACTTAAATCTTCAATTTTACTTAGTTCAGCCTCATTAATCAAATTTATAATTTCATTTTCTACTTCATCACCAAATTTAGCTTTAATTTGCCGCATCAGAATTAATCTTGCTTCTTCCTGTTTCCCTTCGATTTTTCCTTCTTCTTTTCCTTTTTTCTTGCCCTGCTCTTCTACATATTTAAAAAATTTTACCATTTTGCGATCCCTCCATAATTCTTCCATCTTTTCTTTTCCATCTTTATCAGACATATTAACAACAGTTGTGTTGTAAGCCAGGCTCCCGGCATTAAACGCTGCCTTAGAAGCAGGATATCCCTTAATACATAAAATTATAGTCCGAATCTTATCTCTATATCTATTATATAACTTTAGGTCATAGGAAGCAAAACGAATCAGATCAGCAACAGAAACCTCTATTTCTTCTTCTAAATGCAGGATTGAGCCATCCTGGAGAGTGAAATTTAAATCCATCCTCTCTGTATTTGTTTCAACTTCTGTAAACTCAGTTTCCAGATAGGAGACAATTCCAGGCATCTCTACCTCTAAAAAATCAGCAATATCATTCTTAAAGAGATTAAAAGAGTCTTTAAACACAAAATCATAGTTGTGGGCCGTCACATCAAACTGCTGCATTAATTTTCCTCCTTTTCAATATTTATACTAATAAAAGTATATCATAGAATAATTTGGAAATAAAGGTATAAATTAATATAAAGCCCAAGTAAAAAACCGCCCGGAAAAAGGGCGGTTTAAAAAGGAGAAAAATTCTAGTATTTCAATTTATGTTATAGTCGCTCACTACAGCAACTTTAAAAAGGAGTAAAACTAAAACTTTATTTCTTTTAGCTTAATTATATAATAGCAGCTGCTAATTAAAAATACTTTAAATCTGGATTAGAAAAAAATTAGATTATATTGCTTTCAATTAACTTCTAGCTGCATAATCACTGTAAACTCAGCTCCCCAATTTTTATTATAGCGAATATATTCTTCCTGAACATTCCAGTCCCGAATATTAATATTACAACCCCAATTGATAATTCTATTCTATTAAGGCCCCCAGAGATTCAACTATTATCCCTGCCTGCATATAATCTAGATGTACATCTTTTAATTCTATATTTTTGAAATCAATACCGGCAATTCTGGCTCCCCGCAGATTGGCCCCACTGATTTTTGCTTCTGTTAAAACAGCCCCACTCAAATCAGCCTCAGCAAAGTTGGTTCCTTTTAAATTGCAGCCATAAAAATCAGCCCCGCTCAACCTTATATTCTGCAGATTGAATCCCGAGAGATTATTATGCCTGAATATCGAATACGACCAGTCACCGTTCCTTATCTTCAGGGCAGTTAAATCTGCACCGATCAAATCAGCACCGACCATTCTGCAGTCCCTGAAGTCTGCATTGAATAACTTTGCTCCTGCAAAATTGCAGTTTAAAAAAGATGAATTTTCATGAACTGAGGCATTTAAATATGAGCCGCTGAAATCACATTCTTCAAAAAAACATTTTCTGGTCCTTATCTCTTTTAGATGAGCGTTTTTAAAGCTGCAGCTTTTAAATTTGCTCTGACTGACAGTTAACTCACTTAGAGATTTATCATCGAATACCTCAGCTGTATATTCTGAATTATCCTCTATCTTCACTTTTTGTCCTCTCCCATCCTTGATTCAGAGCACGCTGTCCCTGGATAATATTTATTTAAATAAGAATTGTTTTCACTCTGGATATCGCCCTTAAGCCTGCCGTTCCACAGGCAGGAAGTCTCCAACTAAAAACCTAACTTAACGATTTCCAACTTTTCATTGTTCAGCTGATCTTTATATTGGCTGTAAGGTGCATAGGAACGATATTCGGCAGGAACTTCGGGGTTTTGTCTGTATTTTTCTATACTTAATTTGTTGTTTTCTGTAACATAGATTCTGGCAGAATTTCTGCTCAAGATGGCAGGAAGGTAGAATTGATCACCTTTACTGCCGATTATGTAATCACTGTTTTTAAACAGGGCAAACAGAGAAAAGTCAGCCGCACCGTGGATAAATTCCATATATTCTTCTGGTTCAGCCTGGATTATCGGATCTGCCCAATCAACCCTCCCCTGCCGACTCATGCTTCCATTTTCGACCGGATAGCTGTCATTGGAGGGGGTAACACTTAAAACATCAAAGAAATAATAGTTACCCCTGTGTTTTACATAGTTTATGATGTGGCCGCCATATCTTTCGGCATCTTTATTCAGATGTCTCCACATTAAACCTTCCTCTTCATAATCTCCTTCCAGTAAATAATGAACCAGGCCGCTCATGCCCGCACAGTTACCATCTCTGGACTGAAAAACAAGCTCTGCTGGCTCCTGAAATTCCCATTCTACAGACTGATATCTGCTTTTGAGGTTGCCACTTTCAGCTTCAAAAAATAAATGGATAAACATCAGGGCTTCATAAACATTATTTATTTCCTTCCGGGCCAATTTAAAGTCGTTTTTCAGATCATAAATTTCAACTTTATTGGTATCGGGCTTACCCAGACTGACAGCGGGCATCCACTGCATGTGCTTAAATCTGGCCCCCATATCAACCTTATAATCTGCGTCAACCCTCAGATTATATACATCATAGAGAGTGGAATCATCTACTGCAAAAACCGAAATGCTGAATGAAAAAATAATTAACAGGCCAATCACAATGATTTTCTTCAAAATAT
>JAXKWB010000078.1:0-9042 GCA_036172385.1 Halanaerobiales bacterium
AATCAGATCTTTATTTAAAAGCAGAGCACCCGCTTTGTTAATCGCCTCTTTCCAGTCAATCTCTTCTTTGATTATTTTAAGCTGATCCCATTTTAATAATTTGAGTAAACCATTTACCTGCTTTTTAGCCTGCTTCTTATTTTTTTCGATATTCTTAGCTGGCTCAAAGTGATTTTCAACCTTTTTTAAGGCCTCCTGCAGCTTATCTTTTTCCAGAAATGGTTTGAGAAGAGCTATGATTTCTTCAGCCTGATAGCTTTTATTTTTTTGATTTGAAATCAGCTCATTTTTAGATGTAATTTTACTTTTTTCTGCTTCAGAAAAAATCCCATACTCAATCTTTTTTTTGTGGAGATAGGACTTAATTTTTTCTACATCTTTATCATTTAAAAATGGATTTACCACAATTACATCTACTTTATCTACACTTAATGGAATAGTAGAAATAATAAAATCGATTTCTTCTAGTTGTTCATTATCCTCTAAATCCAGACTGGAAAGACTGGCCGCTATCTCAATTACCTTAAACTCATTATTTAATCTAACTTCCAGAAGATTGGTTGTCCCCACCCCACTAGAACAGACTATTGCAACTCTTGCTTTTTTCTTTTCCTGATAATTAATCCTTTCCAGGGCTGCTCCAAAGTGAATTGTAAGATAACCAATTTCATCCTCACTGACTTCTACATAAAATTCGCTCTGAATCAATCTTGCTGCCAGTTTTGAAGCCTGAAAAACATCAGCATATTTTTCTTTAATATCTGCTAACAGTGGATTTTTAATTGGCAGATCAAAGATTATTCGATTAACTATTGCCTGCAGATGAATCAAAAGCCCTGAATAAAGCTTTTTATCAACTGACAGTTCAACCTCGAAATATTTTTCAACAACTCGGATCATTTCCTTAACTAAATATTCCAGCTCATTTTTACTTAAATCAGCCTTAACTTCCCCTTCTCTCATTTTTGCACCCAGAAGATGAATTGTAATAAAAGCTATTTCGTCTTCTGGAATCTCAACCGGGAATTTTTCTTCCAGCAGTCGGGCAATCTTTTCTGCAATCTGATATTCTTTTTTACCCTTAACAACCTGCAGTCTTGCAGGAGCAATTTTAATATCCTGTTCAGCTAACAGTCGAGAAATAGCAAAAGCAACATGAACAATCAGTCCAGTAAAAGCACTATCAGTAAAACGAATTTCAAGTTCCTTTTCAGCTGCTTTAACTATCTCTTCAATTTCCGAAAGATTAAGCTCACCTAAAAGATTTTTTATTTCTTCATCATAGCCGTGTTCCAGCCGACTCCTGTAACTAACTTTTTTGTTGCTCTTATTTAAAAGATCTATCATATTTCCAGTTTCATAACTTTCATTAAGCAAACTCTTCATGGCATGTCTGATATCAATTTCTGCTCCCTCAATTTGAACTCCATAATTTCTTCTTCTAATTAGATCCAGACCTCTGTTCTGCAGCCATTCTTCAACTTCATCCAGATCCTTGCTCACAGTTGCCGAACTGACATCTAAAAGATCAGCCAGTTCAAAAATTAATACTGGCTCCTTTTTTTGAAAAAGTCTGTATAAAATAAGGTATTTTCGCATCTTAGCTGAGCGAAAATGACGGCTGTTGTAAAAATCATTAAATTCTGCAAAAACTTTAAACTTCTCTTCCTCTTCTCCCTCCAGCAGCACACCGAAATTTGGTTTTTTAGTCAGCTTGAATTCATATTTTTGAATCAAATCTTCAATCTCATTCAGGTCATAGCGAATTGTTCTGCTGCTTACGTCCAGAATTTCAGAAAGAACCTGGATAGATACAGGCCCTTTCTGATCAACTAAATATTTATATAATTCAAATAATCTGGTACTCTTTTTCATTTTAAGCAAACAGCTTCGCTAGATAACCAATTATGATGCCAACAACTCCAAAGTCCGCATCACCAAAGGTTGTATTTGCAAAACCCAGGGATCCTAAGACCGGTAATAAGAGTGCTGGTAAGAATGAGATTAAGACTCCATTAACAAAAGCCCCCAGCATTGCTCCCTTTTTACCACCTGTGGAATTACCAAATACACCTGCAGTTGCTCCGGTAAAAAAGTGAGGAACCATCCCGGGAATAATTAAAGCCAGACCCAGAGGTCCCAGGAAGAACATGCTGACAAGCCCACCTAAAAAGCTGAATAAAAAACCAATGATTACTGCATTTGGGGCATAGGTAAAAGTTATCGGACAGTCTAGAGCTGGTTTGGCATCTGGAACCAGTTTTTCTCCAATACCCTGGAAGGCAGGAACAATCTCACCAATGATCATTCTTACACCTGTTAGAATAATGTGAACACCTGCTGAAAATGTAATACCCTGCATCAGGGCGAACATAAAAATACTCTGTCCACCTGAATACTGAGAATAAATGTCACGGCCTGCAATCAAGGAAACTATAAAGAAGATAATGATCATAGTCAGCATAGTAGCAAGAACTGATTCTTTTAAGAAACTTAAAGATTTAGGAACTTTAATATCTTCTGTGCTGTCCTCTGAATCCCCAACAACTTTCCCAACAAGACCGGCTGCAACATAACCTGTGGTTCCAAAGTGACCAAGTGCCACATCAGTACCACCGGTAATTTTTTTCATAAACGGTTCTGCTAAAGCAGGGAACAGAACCATTACAAAACCTAAAATTGCAGCTCCAACAGCGATTAAAGGTATTCCTGTTAAACCTGCTGTACTTAAAACCGCTGATAATAAGGCTGCCATAAAGAAAATATGATGCCCGGTAAGGAATACATATTTTAAGGGCGTAAACCTTGCATAAAGTAGATTAGCGATAAAACCAAAAGCCATGATCAAGGCAGTTTCTGTACCAAGAGTTTGCTGAGCCAGAGCAACTATTGCTTCATTTGTAGGAATAACTCCCTGAATATTAAATGCCTGCTGAATCATCGGCCCTAAATTATTAAGACTGCCGATTAATACATTGGCACCTGCACCCAGGATTACAAAACCTAAGATACTCTTTAAAGTTCCCGACATTATCTTAGAAAATGGCTTTTTAAGTAAGGTCAGCCCTAAAAATGCCATTAAACCAACTAAAGTTGCTGGTTGATTTAAAACCTCATATACTAAAAAGTTAATAAAAGACATTAAAAAATCCATAAATTATTTCCTCCTTAAAGTTTTTTATATGCTGCCAGAACCTTCTCTTTAATTTCATTTTTATCTGTCATATTTTTAACACTGATGACTTCTGCTGGATGTTCTATTTTTTCTCCAATTTCTTCACTGGCAAAAATATAATCTGCCTGTTCTCCCATAATAGAAGATAAATCCTTGACTTCAACAGAACCTTCAATTCCTTCCTGCTCCATAACTTTTTCTATATTCATTTTTAAAACCAGACTGCTGCCCAGACCCATACCACATACTGCTAGTACTCTCATTCTTTTCTCCTCCTATTTTTTGTTGACGAATTGAAAAATTTTACGAATTTTAAAATTATTTTAAATAAAGTTACTGCTGTTCCAGAATATTTTCGATATATTCTAAGATTTCCTCTGCACTCCCCATTTCAGCAATTTTATCAACTGCTGATTCTTCCATTAAAACCACTGACAGTTCGGAAATTGTTTTTACGTGTTTTTCATTATCTACTGTCCCGAAAGTAAAAGCAATTTTTACAGGATCATTATTTTTATTACCAAATTCAACCGGTTCAGCCAGAGTAATTAAGCTGAGGCAGTTTTCTTTGACTCCATCTTCAGGTCTGGCATGTAAAAGAGCAATTCCCTCCCCAATAACTACATAGGGACCATTATCAATAATTGACTGTTTCATTGCTTCTATATATTTTTTTTCAATTTGCCCGGCTTTTAATAATAAATCACCTGTCTTATCAACAACTTCTTTCCAGTCAGCTGCTTTTACATTGACTGCTATGTTTTTCTTTTGCAAAAGGTCTAAAATCAAATCTTTTCACCTCCTGATTTAATTTGTCTCTTTAACTTCTGACTCTATTATACTCCTATGATCCCTGAAATAGCAATAGTTAATAACCCACTTCTTTTTCTGGCAATTGCGGCAAAATACTTTAGTTATTATAAAAAAGAAATTATAATTGCCGTAATTAAAGCAGTTTAAGTACCTTTTAAATACTCTTAATTAATAAAAATTAACAAATGTTTAACTGCGCATTATAATACATGCTAATCTAGTAGGAGGGAAATAATTAATTTATTTCTCGTCCTCTCATATAACCACCGATACCGTTCAGTATTGGACGGTTCATTAAGAATTAATTACTTATGCATATCTTTCCGTAAAATTAAAGTATCCCTGCTTCTTTAATAGCTGGTTGCTAAAGGTTCTTGTAAATATTGGGCTATTAAATATTCTCCAGTAGCCTTTTCTTATTTTATTATATTCCCATTCTTTAGGCTCTTTAATACCAAGTTTTTGAGCATCCTCAAACGAGTTCTAATTCTTTTTCACCACTTCCAGCCCCGGTTAAAAATTTTTACTTTCACCTAATCTATCTGCTGTATTTATACTTCCTGTTGAGAATAGTTTTGGGCTTTGTTTTGATAAGCAAAGTTACCCACGGGAATATACCTTCTATACAGTTCGTGCTCTTCAGGCCGAAGCTTTGCCTCCAACTTCCTTCAGATTCCACCTCACGATGGACACCCTTATCTTCAGCTAGCGGTTGGCACTATTAACCCCCACATCAGACTTTCACTGATTAGCAAATATTCATGCCAGGCAAACTCAGAAAAACCCGCCTCGCAGCGGGTTTTTTAAAATGGGCGTCAGCCCTTAATATTCAATGGAGAAGAGACAGAAACTGGAACCCTGACACCTTTCGGCTTCACCGAATTTCAAGTCCGGCTCCTTAGCCAATTCGGACATCTCTTCGCTTATATCACAAGTCGTTTTGTACTATATCTCTTTAGTGGTGTAAAGACATTCAATTATTTTTTGACTAGAAGAAAATGAATAGTATATTAGTAAATAATTTCAATAAAGGATTTTTTATAGTAGTGATACACAAAATAATAAAGTGTGTATAAAAGATTTGACATCTTTTTAAAATAAAAATAAGAATTTTCTACAAACTGTCTTTAATTAAATTTATCTGAAAATGCTTTTGTCAGCATTGGAACTACTTTATGCAGGTCACCGACAATACCATAATCACAGATATCAAAGATTGAAGCTTCTTGATCAGTATTAATAGCTATTATAACATCAGAATTACTCATACCTGCTCTGTGCTGAATAGCGCCCGAAATACCACAGGCAATATAAAGTCTTGGTTTAACAGTTTTACCTGTCTGTCCAACCTGATGTTCTTTATCAATCCACCCTTCATCCACAACAGCACGAGAAGCTCCTACTTCAGCATTTAATGTATCAGCTAGTTCTTTAATTACTGAAAAACCCTCTGGATCTCCAACACCGCGACCACCAGATACAATTATATCAGCCTGTTCTAAATTAATACTTTTTTGGGCTTCCTTAACAATTTGAACGATTTTAGTTAAAAGATCTTCATCTCCAAATTGTGGGTTAAATTTGAGAATAACACCTTCTTTAGTTACTTCTGCTCCTAAATCATTATCATTAATATCTGCATCTAGATACTCAATTTGACCTGTACGAGCATAGTCTGCCTTTTCCCTGGTCATAACCCCGGGTCTAACAGTTGACATCTGCGGACGATGTTCAGGACAAATTATTGTTGCCATCAGATTACCACCAAATGCTGGTCTGGTCTGCAGTAGGATTTTACGTTCTTTATCAATTTCTAGCTTAGTACAATCAGCAGTGAGGCCTGTATTAATTCTAGCAGAAACTCTAGGACCTAAATCACGACCATTATGAGTTGCTCCCAGTAATACAATCTCTGGCTTACACTTATTTATAAGTTCAGCAACAACTTTAGTATATGGTGCAGTTCTATATTGTAATAATTCTTCATCTTCTATAATATAAACTTGATCTGCTCCCTGAGCTACTAATTCTTTTCCAGCTTTGCTTAAATCAGAACCTAATACTACTGCTGTTAGTTTTTCATTTAATTCATCTGCTAACTTTCTTCCTTCAGAGACTAACTCTAAAGAAACATTTAATAACTCATTATTTCTCTGTTCTGCTAATATCCAAACCCCGCTATATTCAGAAATATCAACAGCAGTTTTACTCTCAGTTTTTTCAATCTCAATTGCATCAACAGGACAAACTTTAACACAAGCACTGCAGAGTGTACACTTATCCATATCCACAACTGCAACACCAGCTTCCATTCTGAGTGCATCATATGGACATTTTTCCACACATACACTACAGCCAACACACGTATCTTTAATTACTAACATTTATATTAACCTCCTAGTGTTTTGCAGCTATTTCAAACTACATTTTCACTGCGTAATTTTTTAATTAAATTATCAACTATATCTTCATATGAACCTTCCAAAATTTCTCCTCTTTTCTCGTGTTTAGGAACAAAAGTTTCATGAACCTGAGTTGGTGAAGCATCAAGACCCAGCTTATCCATATCAACTTCAAAATCATCAGCTGTCCAGATTTTAATTTTCTGGGTGGTATGAGCATCTACTATGCCTTTAATTGAAGCATAGCGTGGTTTATTGATGCTTTCGAGAACTGTAATTAAAACAGGTAGCTTAGTTTCTAATTCACTATATCCCTGTTCCAATTCTCTACGTGCCTTCACCTTCTCATCTAATAATTCAACTTTAGAAACATATGTTAACTGGTTCAAATTAAGATTTTCTGCAATTTGAGGTCCTACCTGAGCAGTATCTCCATCAATAGCCTGACGACCACAGAATATTAGATCATAATCACCAATTTCTTTAATCGCCTGAGAAATAGTATACGCTGTAGCCCAGGTATCAGAACCAGCAAATGTACGATCACTTAATAAAATTGCTTCGTCTGCTCCCATAGCTAATGCTTCTTTTAAAGCCACTTTTGCCTGAGGAGGACCCATACTTATTACAATAACTTCTCCTCCAAACTTTTCTTTTAAACTTACAGCAGCTTCTATACCATTCTTGTCTTCTGGATTAATTATACTTGGTACACCTTCTCTAATTAGCGTGCCTTTATCTTGATCTATTTTTACTTCATTTGTATCAGGAACCTGTTTGATACAGACAATAATTTTCACTATTATTACCTCCTGTTTTCTTAGATTATCTCAATAATGAACCTGCAATGACCATTTTTTGTACTTCAGAAGTTCCTTCATAAATTTCAGTTATTTTTGCATCACGCATTAGTCTCTCTATTGGATACTCTTTCATATATCCATAACCACCAAAAATCTGCACTGCCTTATTGGTAACTTCCATAGCAGTTTCTGAAGCTTTTAATTTTGCCATAGCTGCTTCAGTGGAGAATGATTCTCCTGAATCTTTAGTCACTGCAGCTTTATAAACTAAATTACGTGCTGACTCTACTTTTGTTGCCATTTCGGCAATATACCACTGCAAACCCTGAAATTTACCAATAGGACGACCAAACTGCTCTCTTTCTTTAACATATTTAACTGTTTCATCTAACGCTCTTTGTGCAATCCCTAATGCCTGAGCAGCAATACCGATCCGTCCACCATCTAAAGTTGCCATAGCAATTTTGAAACCCATACCTTCTTTTCCAAGTAGATTTTCTTTTGGAATTCTGCAGTTCTGGAAAATGAGCTCTCTTGTATCTGAAGCATTAATTCCCATTTTGTCTTCTTTTTTACCTACAGTAAAGCCTGGGGTATCCTTTTCAACAATAAAAGCACTTATACCCCTAGTACCTTTACTTTTATCAGTCATCGCCATAATAATAAATGTATCTGCCACTCCAGCATTTGTAATAAAGATTTTATTTCCATTCAACACATATTGATCACCATCAATCTCAGCAGTCGTATTTTGACTTGCTGCATCTGTACCAGCATTAGGTTCAGTCAAACCAAAAGCACCTAATTTTTCTCCTTTTGCAAGTGGTACTAAATATTTTTCTTTTTGTTCTTCAGTACCATATTTATAAATTGGATGAGCACCAAGTGAAACATGTGCAGATAGAATAACACCGTGTGTAGCACATCTATATGAAAGTTCTTCAACTCCAATAATATAACTTAAAGTATCTGCTCCTGCCCCACCATATTTCTGGGGAAAAGGAATGCCCATCATATCGATTTCTGCCATTTTCCTTACATTTTCTGCTGGGAATTCACAACTTTCATCAATCTCTGCAGCAATTGGATCTACTTCTTTCTCCGCAAATTTTCTAAAAACTGTCTGGATCATCTTTTGTTGATCTGATAATTTAAAATCCATTTTTATCCTCCTTATAAATGATAATTAATTACTTTTTAGGAGGCATTAAAACTGCCTCACCAGTAATAACTTCTTTTCCATTTTGAGTAGTACATCTTGTTTCCATAACAACTCTATTTTTTTCTTCATCTTTACTTTTAACTCTAACAGTAGCAGTAACAGTATCTCCAAATTTAACTGGTGCAGTAAATTTTAGATCCTGAGAAATATATATTGAGCCAGGACCGGGAAGTCTTGTTCCCAAAACAGCAGAAATCAGACCTGCTCCAAGCATCCCATGAGCAATTCTACCTTTAAACATAGTTTTTTTTGCAAACTCTTCATTAATATGAGCAGGATTCAAATCTCCTGTAACTCCTGCGTATAGGATTACATCAGCCTCTGTAATAGTTTTTGAAAAACTATCTTCTTGTTCGATTTCTAATTCTTTTACTGTATAACCGCATTTCATTATTATAACCTCCAATAAATATAATTATTAATTTCACATATGAATTTAAAATTTTTCAGCACACCCGGAACCTCTCCCGGATATGCTGTTATATTTTTAAATTCCCAGATAAGCTTTCTTAATATGTTCATTTTCAGCTAGCTCATCTACAGTATCTTCCATTTCAATCTCACCATTTTCCAACACATAACCCCGATCAATAACTTTTAAACCCTGTCTTAAATTTTGTTCAGCTA
>JAXKWB010000079.1:0-7740 GCA_036172385.1 Halanaerobiales bacterium
TTCAATTTCTCCTCCATCTTTTTTATGAACTCCAGAAATAATTTTGATCAGAGTTGACTTACCTGCTCCATTTTCTCCGACTAAAGCATGAACTTCTCCCTGCTTCAAATCAAAATTAACGCCATCCAGGGCTAAAACACCAGGAAATTTCTTAGTAATTGAAGATAATTTGAGAATACTCTGATTATTATTCACTTGATAATCACCTCTTTAAATCCTCCTCTGTTAAAAATAATAAATTCAAAATAACCCTATACAACTTAACATACATTATCATTAACTTGTATGCACTTTTGATGTTTAAATTATACTACAATATTCTGAAAAAATCAAATATTATTTTAATAATCTCATAAAAAAACATCAGCTCTGCATTATTAGCCAGCAGCTGATGTTTGAAAATGATATTTTAATATCGAAATATTTAGTTCATATTTAATTCTTAAGACTCTGCAGGGGAGCAGGAATCCTTCCACCTCTTGCTATAAATTCATTACTCGAAAAACCACTTACTTTCATTATTGGGGCTCTACCGAATAAGCCGCCATAAACAACTTCTTCTCCTACATCCTTACCGGGGACCGGGATTACTCTCACTGCAGTTGTTTTATGATTAACCATTCCGATTGCAGCTTCATCTGCAATTATTGCAGAAATTGTATCTGCTGTAGTTTTACCGGGAACTGCTATCATATCCAGACCAACTGAGCAGACTGCTGTCATCGCCTCTAATTTCTCCAGAGTTAAGGCTCCCTTTTCTACAGCTTCAATCATCCCGGCATCCTCGCTAACCGGAATAAAAGCTCCACTTAAACCCCCAACATGGGAGGAAGCCATTACCCCACCTTTTTTAACTGCATCATTGAGCAGAGCAAGAGCGGCTGTTGTTCCATGTGCTCCCGCTACTTCTACCCCCATTTCCTCAAGAATCCTGGCAACACTGTCACCAACTGCTGGAGTCGGGGCTAGAGATAAATCAACAATCCCGGCAGTTACTCCAAGTTTTTCGGAAGCTTCTTTTGCCACCAGCTGTCCCATCCTTGTAATTTTAAAGGCTGTCTTTTTGATAGTTTCTGCAACTACATCAAATGGTTCTCCTTTAATCTTTGTTAAGGCTGCTTTAACTGCACCCGGACCAGAAATCCCAACATTTATCATACATTCTCCTTCTCCAACACCATGGAAGGCACCAGCCATAAATGGATTATCTTCTGGAGCATTAGCAAAAACAACCAGTTTACTGGCTGCTACCCCGCCATTGTCAGCAGTAAGTTCAGCACATTTTTTTACCACTTTACCCATCCGGGCCACAGCGTCCATATTTAAGCCGGCCCTGGTAGTACCAATATTCACAGAAGAACAAACCCTTTCGGTCTGGGCCAGCGCTTCTGGAATTGATTCTATTAATTTTTTATCAGCTTCTGTCATTCCCTTATGAACCAGAGCTGAAAATCCACCGATAAAATCTACCCCCACTTCTTTGGCAGCTTTATCCAGTGTTTTAGCAAATTCTACATAATCTAAATCATCACTGGCTGCTGCTACAAGTGAAATCGGGGTTACAGAAATTCTTTTATTAATTATCGGAATATCATATTTAACTTCAATTTCTTCTGCAGTTTTAACCAGATCTCCTGCATATTTTGTAATTTTATTATAAATTTTTTCTCTTGCTTTTTCGCCATTACCATCTGCACAGTCACTAAGAGAAATTCCCATCGTAACTGTTCTAATATCCAATTTCTCTTCTTCTAACATTCTGATTGTTTCCATAATCTCATATGTATTTAACACAAACTCACTTCCTCTCAAACTTTAAAACTACCAAATCAATTTTAACAATAAAGAAGATTCTCTAATTTCATCTAAATTCGGTGCATAGAACGAAAAATATCCTCATGCTGTAATTTAATTGAGACTCCCAATTTTTCGCCTTTTTCCGTTAATTCCTTTTTTAACTCCTCCAGAGGAATCTCTAACGCCTCAAGGTCAACAAGCATTGTCATAGTAAAATACTCATCAAGAATTGTCTGGTTGATATCTAAAATATTCACTTTTTCCTCTGCCAGCAGTGTACTAACTTCAGCAATAATCCCTCTCTGATCAACACCAATAACACTAATAATTGCTCTCATCAAAATCTTCCTTTCTCTTATAGAATAAATACTCCCAACTCTGCTGCTCTGAGTTAATAATTTTAATTCTTATCATTAATCTTATCACTTATTTAATTCCTTTACAACAAAAACCGCCGGCATTATCACCGACGGTTTAAGTAGTTCAATTATTTATATATTTTGAAGATAAATTATTTTAAATCTTTAAATCTATCTTTTAAATCTCCATATAGTCCCTGATAAATCTCGTAATTTTGCTTATATCTTTCGACATTTTCTGCTATGGGCTTAACTGTTTTAACAACTTCTACCAGTTCTTCTACAATTGATTCGAAATCAGAAAAGACTCCAGCTCCCACTCCAGCAATTATTGCTGCTCCAAAAGCAGGACCCTGTTCAAT
Source organism: Halanaerobiales bacterium (assembly GCA_036172385.1). GTDB lineage: Bacteria > Bacillota > Halanaerobiia > Halanaerobiales > Halanaerobiaceae > Halanaerobium. The sequence continues at coordinate 2,519 of JAXKWB010000079.1, forward strand.
ATTTATAAGACTGATAGTTTCTCCAAAAATATCCGCGGTAATCTGCTGCCAGAGTTCACTATTAGCTCCTCCACCAATTAAGCGAATCTCATCAATCTCAACTCCACGGGCTTTAATTAACTCCAGAGAATCTTTAAGAGCAAAACTGACACCTTCCATTACACTGCGGATAAAATGTCCTCGTTGATGTTTACCAGAAATGCCAAAGAATACTCCCCGGGCATCTGCATCAGCATGTGGTGTTCTCTCTCCATATAAATAAGGTAAAAAAGTCAAACCTTCACTTCCAGCTTCAACAGCAGCTGCTTCCTGATTTAACTGCTCAAAATCAAGCTGATCATTAAACATTTCTTCTTTCATCCACTTAAATGACATTCCAGCTGAAAGCACAACTCCCATCATATAATAACTATCAGGCACTGCGTGATTAAAAAGATGGATTCTACCCTCTGGATCTGCCTCAGGCTGATCAGTCTGGGCCACAACTACTCCAGAAGAGCCAAGGCTGGCCATAACTCTACCTGCCTTAATGATTCCACTTCCAACTGAACCACAGGCATTATCAGCACCTCCAGCCACAATTTTAGTGGAAGTTGATAAACCAGTCTGTTCTGCTGCCTCAGCAGTAACAGGACCAACTATGTCGACTGATTTTAGTACAGGTGGCATAATTGACCTTTCAAGTTCTAATTTTTCCATCATCTCTACAGACCAGTCTTCTGCTTTAACATCACAGAGCAGGGTACCAGCTGCATCAGACAAATCCATCCCTAATTCTCCACTCAACTTATATCTTATGTAATCTTTTGGTAATAATACCTTTTCTAATTTTTTAAAATTATCCGGCTCATTGTTCCGCAGCCATAAGATTTTAGGTGCTGTAAACCCCTCTAAAGCTGGATTAGAAACTAACTCTGCCAGTTTTTTCATCCCACCAACCCGCTCATATATTTCTTCACATTCAGCTGAAGTTCTGGTATCACTCCATAAAATTGCAGGTCTAATAACTTCCATATTTTCATCTAAGAAAACTGAACTGTGCATCTGACCAGAAAAGCTAAGAGCTTCAATCTTAGAATTATCAATTTCATTTTCAGCTATTAAATCTTTGAGCACCTGCTGGCTGGCCTGCCACCAGTCTTCAGGATTTTGTTCTGCCCAACCGGATTGAGGAGTAGCCAGCGGATACCCCTCACTGTTTTCCGCCACTATCTCACCATTTTTATCCATCAATAAAGCCTTAACTGCACTTGTTCCAATATCCAAACCTAAAGTATACTGCAAAATAAACACCCCTAATTGTTTTAATAAAAATAAATATTTAAATTCACAAACTAAAATAACAATTAAAATTTAACTCACTATTTCTACACTGAGATTAAAGATTTGAGCTGCCAGACCATAAATAGTTGCCATGCCCTCCAGCTCAGTAAATTTAAGGTCTACAAACTCACGTGAAATTTTCAATGATTTCTGGTCCACAACCTTATTAATATTTTCCATTAAATAACCTTCAGCTCTGATAATGCCCCCACCAATAACTATATGTTCAGGGCTTAAGCTGTTAATTATGTTAACCAGGCCAATTCCAATATTACAGCCGCTTCTTTTAATTATACTTTTTAGTTTTTCATCTTTTTCGAAATCAAGCTCATAAATCTCATCAATACTTAAATTCTTATCTAAATATCTATTTACCTCATCTCTCATAAACGATTCCGAAGCTAATGTTTCCCAGCAGCCGTCATTACCACAATGACATTGAGGTCCATCACTATCAATAATTAAGTGGCCAAACTCACCGGCATTACCGCTGGCACCTGTGTATAATTTTCCCTCCAGCAGAATTCCACAGCCGATCCCCTCATTAATTGAAACAAAAACAAGATTTTCAATATCAGGATAGACAAATTCCTTTTCTCCAATCACTGCTGCCTTAGCCTCGTTTTCAAGCAGTACAGGAAAGTCAAAATACTGAGCATAAAATTTTGGTATCTCCAGGTCATGCCAGCCTAAGTTTGGAGCAAACTCCAGACTATTACTCTCCCGATCTATCAAAGCCGGTACTCCAATCCCCAGACCAAGGATTTTTTCTCTTTTAATCTGCTGCTTATCTAGTAATTTTTCAATTTCGTCCTTAATTTTGATCAAGTTAGATTCAGCAGACTGCTGGTGATCTATATCAATCTTCTTTCCTTCCAGTATCTCAAAGGCAAGATCGAAAAGATATAACTGGCTGTGATTTACTCCGATATTTACTGATAGCATATATCCTTTTTTAGGATTAACCTTAATATATACTGGTTTTCGACCCCCATTGGAACTGCCTTTTTTGGTTTCAATTACATATTCATCTGCTATTAATTTTTTAACATGATTGGTTATTGTGGCAGCACTATAACTTGTATTCTCTGCTAATTCCTTACGAGTTATAGGGCCGTGTCGATGAATAATCTTAAAAATTGATCCCTGATTTAAATTGTGAATAAATGTTGAATTTCCTACACGCTGTTTGTTCATAAATATCAATCCTTATCTCCTTATTAATTTAAGTTTTAATTTAAGCCTTAAATTATCTTCTATGTTATATATTCTTGTTTCTTAATAATTTTCCTTCTTTTTTTAGTAAAATTTTTAAAAACAGATAAATAAATTTTAAAAGGATACATATTTATGCTAAAAAATCATCTCTCTGTGGTGTAAATACATCCAGAATCACTGAATCTTTAAGGGCCTTAACTCCATGTTCAACGTTTTCCCCGGCATAAAAACTATCTCCTCTGGTCAATACTTTCTTTTCTCCCCCAACTTCAACCTCAAATTCACCTGCAAGAATATAACTTATCTGTTCATGTTGATCATGGCTGTGTTTTTTTCCAATTCCACCTTTTTTAAAATGGACCTCGACAGCCATCATTGAACCTCCACGACTTAAAATTTTACGTTTTACCTTTGCTTCCAATTCTTCAAATTTAATTTCATTATTTTTTAGAATGATTTTTTCCATACTTCTCGCCCCTTTTATATAATCTTATTTTAAACATATCTCTTTAATCATATTTTCTCATATATTTAAGCTTAAAGCAATTATTAAAATATCTCAAATAAAATCATTTTAAACCTCATTTTTAGCAAAATAAAACAGAATTAAAGGAGAAAAATAACTAATATTGAATATATTAAATAAGAGATAATATATTAATTAATGATATTTAATTCCAGGCTTAAAATTAGAAAAGGGAGTGAATAATAAATGAAAGTATTATTTATTGGTGGAACAGGAACTATCAGTCAGGCAGTTTCAGAACTGGCAGTAAAAAAAGGTATCGATTTATATTTATTCAATCGGGGTAACAATAATCAGCTGGCTCCAGCAGAAGCAAAAATAATTGAAGGAAATATTCGTAATCAAAAAGAAGCAAAAGAAAAATTAGAAGATCTTCATTTTGATGCTGTAGTTGACTGGGTTGCTTTTACTCCAGAGCATGTAAAAAATGATATTGAAATTTTTAGAGGTAAAACTGATCAGTATATCTTTATTAGCTCAGCTTCGGCCTATCAAAAACCCCAGACCAGTTATTTAATTGACGAATCAACTCCGCTGGCCAATCCCTACTGGGAGTACTCTCAAAACAAAATAGCATGTGAAAATATTTTGATGGCCGAATACCGAAAAAATGATTTTCCAATTACCATTGTTCGACCTTCTCACACATATGGAAAAACTTCAATACCTGCCGCTTTAAACAGCCATCAGGCTCCCTGGTCTCTAGTTAATAGAATGCGTCAGGGTAAAAAAATACTGGTCCATGGAGATGGCAGTTCTCTCTGGACAATGACCCACAACAGCGATTTTGCAAAGGCCTTCGTCGGTCTTCTGGCCAATATGCAGGCCCTGGGTCATGCTTTTCAGATTACCTCTGACGAAACTCTAAACTGGAATCAGATATTTAGAGAAATTGCCAGAGCAGCTGGAGTTAAAGATCTTGAACTGGTCCATGTTGCTTCGGAAAAAATTGCTGAATATGATCCCAAATACAGGGGGGCTCTGCTGGGCGACAAAGCCGTTAGTGTTGTATTTGATAACTCTAAAATTAAACGTTTTGTACCTGGATTTAAGGCAACTGTTCCTTTCGCCGACGGAATTAAGAAATCAATTAAATGGTTTGATGCTCATCCTGATGAACAAAAAATTGATCAGGAGTGGAATAAATTAATGGATAAAATCATTGCTGAAAATGGGAGGTAGAAATGCTCAAAAATAAACTGATTGAAGAACTGGAAAATTATTTTGCAGAAGATAAAGAGAGAATTAATCATGCTTTAAGAGTTACCAGTTTTGCAGAAAAATTAATTGCTCTCTTTAAGAAAAAATATCCTGATAAAGATATAAATGAACAGGTAATTATTTATTCTGCGGTGCTCCATGATATAGGTATCAAAAATGCAGAACTTAAATATGACAGCACTGCTGGTCATTATCAGGAAATTGAAGGTCCACCTGTAGCCAGAGAAATTATGGAATCTTTAAATATTGATTTTGAGATAATGGATGAAATTGCTGAAATAATAGCCCATCACCATACCCCTGGTAAAGTTAGCAGCAACAATTTTAAGCTGCTTTATGATGCTGACTGGCTGGTAAATTTACCTGAAGTTTATGATCTGAAAACAAAAAGCAAATCCGAAAAAGAAAAATTAATTGAGAAAGTTTTTCTTGCTGACATAGGTAAAGAATTAGCAAAAAAAGAATTTTTAGATATCAATTAAATAAAAGTTTTTTAAGGCCCCCAAAAACTTAGACTGTTCTAATTTCAGGGGGTTTTATTTTTTTAGATAGTCTCTCAGAATAATTTACGGACCAAAATAAAAAAACGGCCCCGGGAAAGGGCCGTTTTTTCGCAAATATTAATTTAATAAGGAGATATTTGCTTTTACTATCATCTAATATTCTTTTCGTATTACTTTATTAAAATATTATCCTTCTAAAGGTTAGCCCATTAAAAAATTGGGTAACCAGAGGGTTAAAACGGGGACAAAGGATAATAGTAATACCATAATTACCAGTACTGCATAAAATGGCATCAGTGATTTCGCTATTTTTTCTATAGGAGCATTACCAATTGAACAACCTACAAATAAGGTTGAACCAACTGGTGGAGTTAATAAACCTACTCCCAGGTTAAGCATCATGACAACTCCAAAGGTAATTGGATCCATAC
>JAXKWB010000080.1:0-9226 GCA_036172385.1 Halanaerobiales bacterium
AGGCTATAGATTTTTATCACCGCTATAAGGAAGATATTGCGCTAATGGCGGAGATGGGCTTTGAGGTTTTTCGTTTTTCCATTGCCTGGACCAGAATCTTTCCGACCGGAATGGAAGAGGAGCCAAATGAAGCCGGTCTGGAATTTTATGATCAAGTAATTGATGAATGTTTAAAACATGATATTGAACCTTTAATAACAATTTCTCATTATGAGATGCCTTTTGCTCTGACTGAAAAATATAATGGCTGGGCCTCGAGAGAATTAATCGACTTATATGTTAAATATGCTAAAACCTTATTTAAAAGATATAAAGGTAAGGTTAAGTACTGGTTGACTTTTAATGAAATTAATTCTGGAACTATGCCAATGGGAGGATTTTTGTCACTGGGAATTTTAAATGAAGAAACAACCGATTTTACTGATCAGGTAGATGATCCCCAGCTGAGGTTTCAGGGGCTGCATCATCAGTTTGTGGCCAGTGCTTTAGCAGTTAAAGCAGCCCATGAGATTGACCCTGACTATCAGGTAGGAAGCATGAACATCCAGGCAACATTTTATCCCAGAACCTGTAATCCTGATGATATTATTGCAACTCAAAAGCAGGATCAGGTAGTTAATTATTTCTGTGGAGATGTGCAGGTTAAGGGAGAATATCCCTTTTATATTGACCGCTACTTTAAAGAAAATGAGATAGAAGTAGAAATGGAAGAGAGAGATCTTGAAATTTTAAAGGAAGGAACAGTAGATTATTATACTTTCAGCTATTATATGTCCAACTGTGTGACTGCAGATCCAGACCAGGATCAGAGCAGTGGTAATATAATTGGAGGAGTGGAAAACCCCTATCTTGATTCCAGCGACTGGGGCTGGCAGATTGATCCTAAAGGTTTAAGATATACCTTAAATTATTTATATGACCGTTATCAAATACCACTTATGGTGGTCGAAAATGGTCTGGGAGCCAGAGATGAGGTAGAAGAGGACGGCAGTATCAATGATGATTACAGAATTGACTATCTGCGCCGCCATATTGAACAGATGAAAGAAGCAGTTAAAGATGGTGTAGACTTACAGGCTTACACTCCCTGGGGCTGTATTGATCTGGTTAGTGCTTCAACCGGTGAAATGAGAAAACGCTATGGCTTTATTTATGTAGACAAGCATGATGATGGTTCAGGAACTTTAGAAAGAAAACCTAAGCAGAGTTTTTACTGGTACCAGAATGTTATAGAGTCAAATGGTGAGGAATTAGAGGTGGAAAGTAAATAATGGAAAAGGATATTCTAATCACAAATGAAACAGGTCTGCATGCCAGACCTGCATCAACCTTTGTTAATACGGCTGGAAAATATGAATCTGATGTAGAAATTACTTTTGGTGAGAAAACAGTAAATGCCAAAAGTATTATGGGATTGATGAGTCTTGGAATTTCTCAGGATAGTAAAATTACTATCAGGACTAAGGGTGAAGATGAGGAAGAAGCTTTAAATGGACTGCTTTCTTTTGTAGAAGAAAATATAAATAAAGAACATTAAGGATAAAGTATAGAAATTGAGGCTTCTTTTAATACTGTTTCTAACAGGAAAGAAGAAGCCTTTTTATATCTCAAGATTATTTAATATAGGATATTATAACTAAATTCAAGAATGATATTTTTTGAAATATAAAGATTCAGAATGATGGTATTTTATAAAATTTAGTAAGGAGAATGAGAATGAAAAGAAATATTTTAAGATTATTTTTAATTTTGATAATAGTATTATTTATCTTACAACCGTCTGTATTTGCAAAAAACAATACAGTAGATAAAGCAAGAACAGTTATTACAACTGATGGTGAAGTAGATGATATGAATTCAATGATCAGGTTTATGTTATATGCTAATGAAGTTGATTTAGAAGGAATAGTTCTTACAAGCTCTACCTATCACTTTTCAGGAGATGAAAAAAAGGGGATTGAGCCCTATAGATGGACTGGAACAGAGTGGATTTATGACTTTATCGATAAATACGAAAAAATATACAGTAATTTAAAGATTCATGCTGATGGTTATCCAGATCCAGATTTTTTACGAAGAAACACAAAGATTGGTAATATAACCAATGTTGGGGAAATGGGTAAAAAAACTGACGGATCTAGATTTCTAAAAAAATTATTTCTGGATAATGACTCCCGAAAATTATACGTACAGACCTGGGGAGGGACTAACACTACTGCAAGAGCTCTAAAGTCAATTGAAGCAGAATATAAAAATACAGAGCAATGGGAAGTAATAAAAGATAAAATCAACCAGAAGCTTGTAATATATATTATTCTTGATCAGGATGACAGTTATGCAAATTACATAGCTAAAAAATGGCCTGAGATTCAGATAATTAATGACAGAAGTAATTTCTGGCATTTCGCTTATGCCTGGAAATTTCACAGTCCTGAAGTCAATAAATTTTTACAGGGAGATTGGTTATATAAAAATATTAAAAAAAACCATGGTCCACTTATGGAAGAATATGCTTTGATGGGTGATGGTAATTATCTTGAAGGTGAATTGTTCTCAGAACAGCGTGGTACAGATGAATATCTTGAAAAAAATCCGCAGTATAATCGATATGATTTTATTTCAGAAGGAGACTCACCTTCATTTTTATATTTAGTTAAAAATGGTCTAAGAAGTCTAGAAGATCCTACCTATGGTGGCTGGGGTGGTAGATTTGCTGTGATAGACGAAAACTTATGGAAAAATGATGTTTTAGATTATAATCCCTACAGCAAAAGATATGAAGCAGAATATACCTTAATGCGCTGGTTTGACGATTTACAGCGTGACTTTGCAGCTAGAGCTGACTGGTCTGTAGCTGATAGTTATGGGGAAGCCAATCATCATCCTGAAATTACTGTCAAAGAAGGAATTGATCTGGAAGCAAAACCCGGTGAAACAATTACCTTACATGCTGTAGCTGAAGATCCTGATGATGATATTCTTAGTTTTAATTGGTGGCATTATGCTGAGGCTGATAGTTATCAGGAATCCAAAATAGAAAAAAATAAAAAGATCTATAATAGTAATTCTGGATTATTACTGAGTATAACAAGAGAAGTAAAAAAAGATGAAATTATTGATAATTTAGAATTACAAAATAAAAAAACAGCTACAGTTAGCTTTAATGTTCCAGAAAACGCAGAACCTGGGGACACTATTCATATTATTGGAGAAGTAACTGATGATGGTGAAATTAAATTGAAAGATTATCAAAGGGTAATTATTACAGTAAGGTGATAAAATCAAGGAGGAGATAATTTCATGAAGAAAATATTTGTATTTTTAATAGTCATATGTCTTGTTTTTACATTTTTTGCTGCAGTTCAGGCAGAAGAAGATTATTATTATAATCGGATTGATAGAGTATTTGACTGGGGAACAAGTACAACAAAGGTGGTTATAAATCTTCAAACAGAATTAAGCGAGGATGTAATTGATTATAACAGTTTTAATGTTGAAGTAAAAAGACTTGATATTAGAAAAGATTCAACTCTTATCGAGTCAGGGCAAAGAAAGGTTTTAAATGCTTATGTATCTAATGCTAGTGGAAAGAAAACAAACACAGGTAAATTTGTAACTTTAGAATTAGAAGTGGGACCAGCTATCAGTATTGACTCTGCTATTAGTTACGATCTAGAGCAGAATAAAAATGACTGGATTAAAGTAGATTATAGAATTGAGCAGATTAAAGATATTGAAACAAAAGATGAAACTGTCAGTGGACTTGTTATAACAAAACTAAAGGATATTATAAGGCCACAGCTGGAAGCATTCAATTATAGCTCATTTACTTATAATGATCAGCTAAATGGTGAAATCAGGTTAACATATGCTGATTATAAGCCTGAAATAAATGATGGTGTTAAAAAGCCACTGGTAATCTGGTTACATGGTGGAGGTGAAGGTGGCACAGATCCGACTATTCCACTTGCAGGAAATAAATCTGTTAATCTTGCTTCTAAAGAAATACAACAGATTTATGAAAGCGCCTATGTGCTTGTTCCCCAGACTCCTACAAGATGGATGGATGCAGCAGCAAATGAGAGAGAATTTGAACATTTACCAACTAATTCTGGGGAAAATGGACTCCCATATACTTCTAAATACACTGCAACTTTAATTAATCTAATCAAAAGTTATGTTAAGAAAAATCCTGAAATTGATACTAATCGCATTTATTTAGGTGGTTGTTCTAATGGTGGCTTTATGACTTTGAGACTGGGTATTGATTATCCAGATTATTTTGCAGCTTTATATCCTGTATGTCATGGAATGGACTATAATTATTTAACCGATGGAGACATCAATAAATTAGTAGATCAAAATATCTGGTTTGTATCAGCAGCTACAGATACAATCTTACCTGCGCCAGACTTTACTCTACCTCTGTATGATAGATTAATTAAAGAGGGGGCAGAGAATGTATATTTATCTTATCCTGAAACAGTTGTTGATACTTCTGGTTTATATAGAGATGAAAAGGGAAAAGCCTATGAATATCCTGGTCACTGGTCCTGGATCTATGTTTATAATAATGATTTAAGCAACATAATTGATGGAAAAACTGTTTATATACATCAGTGGCTGGCCAGACAGAATAAGCTTTATAAATAAACTTTTATAAGTAAAATAAGCACTTAATTCCTCAGGTGTCTCAATCTTTAAAGTAGGAAATTTATAATTAGCTGGAGATACTCTGAGGGATAATTTTATTTTGATTATTCAAAATATTTGCTATATAATGTTAATCAATAAAAGGGGAATATTCCTAATATAGATAATAATAATTAATATCAATAATATATTTAGCATTTTCAAAAATATAATTTGAAAGGGGGTTATGTCTGCTGTTGTCTATATTCAAAACTGGCTGGCTAACCAGGAATTAGAAGATTAAAATCCTGAATCTTAAACAGAGGAGAGTGTCGTTATGAGAACAAATGGTAAATTAATTTTGATATTCTTTATTTTAGCTGTTCTGGTTTTTGTCTGGATGAATAACTCACTGGCGCAGGATTCTGAATACAAAATTACCTTTTATACATCTGGACTGGAAATAGACAGCAGAACTGTTCAGGGAAATCAAACGATGGAATTACCGGATCCACCCGAAAGAGAGGGCTATATTTTTGCCGGCTGGTATACTTCCAAATCAGAAGGACAGTATAATGCTTTTGATCCGGCCCGGGAAATAAATAGTGATCTGGATCTTTATGCCCGATGGATTCCTGAGAACCATGTAAATACAATAGAAACTTCTGCAGCAGAGCAAACTGTTGAATTAGGATATTCCGATTATTCGGATGTAGAAATTAGGAGAATGAATGATAATTCTATTGTGGAAGCAGAGGAGTTAGAAACCGGGACTCTGGACTATCCAGTTTATAAGGACCTAAATAAAAATGGAAAACTTGATCCGTATGAGGACTGGCGGCTGGATGTTGAGGAAAGAACTGCTGATTTAGCTTCGCAAATGAGCTATCAAGAAATTGCAGGGTTAATGTTATACAGCAGCCATCAAACAAGCTGGGAAAATTCTAAGCCGACCCAGGCTCAGGTGGCTTTTCTGGCTAATGATGATTTAAGACATATATTAATGGCAGGAGAAGTACCAGCAGAAATTGCAGCTCCCTGGAACAATAATATCCAGGCTATTTCAGAAAAACTGGGACTTGGAATTCCCGCCAATAATAGTTCTGATCCCCGCCACAGCGCAGCAGTTGGGGTTGAATATTATTCTGATAATACCGGAACTATCTCCCTCTGGCCCAATTCTTTAGGTCTGGCAGCAACCTTTAATCCGGAATTAGTCAAAGAATTTGCTCAGATAGCATCTAAAGAGTATAGAGCCCTGGGAATAACCACAGCTCTTTCTCCCCAGATTGATATAGCAACTGAACCCCGCTGGAATCGGACAAATGGAACCTTTGGTGAAGATCCAAAACTCGCTGCAGATATGACTGGAGCTTATGTGAGTGGTTTTCAGGGTACATTTGCTGATGGTAAATTAACAGGCTGGGGTTATGACAGTGTCAATGCAATGATGAAACACTGGCCCGGTGGAGGAGCCGGTGAAGGTGGTCGTGATGCTCACAGTGATTTTGGAAAGTATTCTGTTTTCCCGGGCAATAACTTTGATGCCCATACTATTCCTTTTGTAGATGGAGGACTTAGAGGAGAAAATGGAGATACAACAATGGCTGCTGCTGCAATGCCTTATTATACCATCTCCTATAATGTAGATCCATCCGGAAAAGATTTATCCAATGCTTATTCTGAATATATAATTAGTGATTTGTTAAGAGATAAGTATAATTTTGATGGAGTAATCTGTACTGACTGGGGAGTTGATGGCGGTCGAGGCTGGGGCCCCGCAATAGAACCACTGGACACTGCTGCCAGAGCAAAATTATTGATAGAAGCAGGAGTTAATCAGTTTGGTGGTAGAAACACTTCCCGCTATATTTTAGAAGCAGTAGAATTGGCTGAGGAAGAAGGAACCGAAGAGGAATTTAGAGATCATATGGAATTTGCAGCGGTTAGACTCTTAAAAAATATCTTTAGAACGGGTTTGTTTGAAAACCCATATTTAGATGAGGAGGAGTCTATAGAATTAGTTGGAAATGATGAATTTGTAGAAAAAGGTTATGAAGCACAGCTTAGATCAATTATAATGCTCAAAAATAAGGATGACTTATTACCGTTAGCCGAAGATACAGCAGTCTATATTCCCAAAAGTGAGGGTGAATATATTTTTAAAGGAGCAGAAAATGATTTTACTGTAGTTGACTCTCCCGGAGTAGCTGACCTTGCTGTAGTAACAATGAATAGTCCGCAGAGTCCAATTGAACCACCAATTGGCTGGGCAATGTTTGGCGGTGGCTGGTCACCTGGTAAAAAGGCCCCATATGATTTTGAAGAATACCCCTATGATCATGGCTATTATCCCTTAACCCTACAGTACAGTGAATATACAGCTGTAGAAGCCCGAGATGTTTCAATAGCTGGAGATTACAGAAATATAACAGAAATTGAGGGAACAGCAAGCAGTAAATACTTAAATCGAAGTTATAAAAATAGAAAGATGACAGCTACTAACTTCGGTCAGTACCAGCAGCTCATAGATACCAAAAAGGCTATGGGAGATAAACCAGTAATTACTGTGATTAATCTGGATAATCCAATGATATTTAAGGAAATTGATCCCCTGGCAGATGCTATTCTACTCCGCTTTGCTGCCAGTGATAATGCTGTATTAGATATTCTCAGCGGTAGAGAGGAGCCATCCGGGTTATTACCACTGCAGATGCCAGAAGATATGGCAGCAGTTGAAAATCAGGCTGAAGATGTGCCACGAGACATGGAAGTTTATCAGGATTTGGAAGGTAATTATTATGACTTTGCCTTTGGATTGGACTGGGATGGGGTAATTGATGATCACCGGGTAGAAAAATATCGTCGCGAACCTCTGAAAAAACCTCAATCCGCTGAAAATAGCAACACAACAGCTGACTACGTTACAGTAGAAACTAAGACTTTACCACTGGGACAGATTGGGAGTGAGTATGCAGCTGAAATCAGAACAAAAGAGCCTGCTGATTTAGAATTGATTCGTGGTAAGCTTCCGGCTGGACTTGAGTTTGAGAATGGTGTAATTGCAGGAACCCCTGTTGAGCCAACTGCTAAATATGGTGAGCAGCTCAAGCTAAGGGCGGCAGCGGCTGGTAAATTGGATAGAGTATTTAGAATAACTCTGGTAGTTAACGAAACAGGTCCCGTTAATCTGGCTGATCCAAATCAGCTTTCTATTTTAATTAATCTTGCTCAGGCAGAAAATGAAGAGAATTACACAGAGCAGGAATGGAACGAACTAAATGAGGCTCTAAGGAATGCTGAAGCAGTTTATGAAAATGCGGCTGAACTAGAACAGGTTGATCTTGATAGGGCGGTTGAAAGGCTGGAAAGAATAATTAAATAGAAATTAATAAAAATATAAAACATTAAAAAAGCTCCAACTACTCAGTAAAAGTAGTTGGAGCTTTTTAGAGTTTTAAAAAAAGAAAATAATTAATAATATTGCTATATTTTACAAATAATGGTATAATATTTATATTATCATTGAACTTGAACGTTAAGTTATGGTAAAATATAAATAGAGAGATGGAGGAAATATATTGGATGTTATAAAAAATCCACATGATTCTCTTTTTAAAAGAACTCTTGGTGATAAAAAAGTAGCAATAGATTTTCTAGAAAACTACCTATCAGATAATATTTTAAAAGAAATTGATTTAACAGATATTAAGATAGCTAAAGATAGTTTTATAGATAAAGATTTAGAAGAAAGTTTTTCTGATATTTTATATAATGTAAGTATCGATGGCAAAGACGGGTTTATTTACCTATTATTTGAACACAAAAGCTATTTTGATAAAATGACTCCAATCCAGATGCTGGGGTATATTACAGATATCTGGGAGCTTTATGATAATCAGACTCAGAATGTGAAACTGCCTCCTATTATACCGATTCTTATTTATCATGGAGAAAAAAGGTGGAATTACGGCAGCAGATTATCTGAATTAATTGAAGAGACTTCAGAGGCTATTTCAGATTATATACCTGATCATAAGTACTTACTTTACGATTTTTCCAAATACTCTGATGCAGAGATAAGGGGTCAGATTAAATTAAGGTTATTTTTGAAATTAATATCACATATTTTTGATGATGATTTTGATAATGGATTGCGGGAAGTTTTGCCTTTATTAATTAAATTAAGAGAAAAAACAACTGGACTTGAGTATATTGAAACTGTTGTGAAGTATATCTTAAATATTGGAGAAGAAATTTCTTTAAATAAGTTGGAGCAAAAATCAAAAAATATTTCAGCTGAAGGGAGTGCTGTAATTATGACTATAGCAGAAAAGATTTATCATGATGGCAAAGAAGAAGGTAGAGAAGAAGGAAAAATCGAAAATATGCATGAGATGATTGAATTTGCACTTGAGTTGAAATTTGGACTGAGAAGTAAGGATATTATAGAGAATATAAAGGAGATAAATGATTACGATAAATTAGAAGAGATTAAGCATGCTATACGAAATCATGATTCTTTAGAAGAATTTACTGCTAGTTTGAATTTTTAATTTGATAGATTTAGAATTTGCTTTTATAAAATAAAAAA
>JAXKWB010000081.1:0-7669 GCA_036172385.1 Halanaerobiales bacterium
GTGTAGATCTGGCTCAATTATTATTTGTCTGGGTGGTATTTTTAGGAGCTGATAGAGCTTTACAGACTAATAATCATATTGGTGTTGATTTTTTTGTTAATTTCTTGCCCAGAAAATTTAAAAAATTTATTTACATAATACACTATTTATTTATCCTATTATTTTTAAGCGGTATTATATATTACGGTTTTGATTTAACAATTAGTAATTTTTCAAGAAATTTTAGTACTTTAGGTATCAGCTATTCTTATGCTACCGCAGCGGTTCCGGTTGGATGTTTATTAATGTTTAGAACCATCATCTATAAATTTATAACAAATGATATTCTTAGTTCTGAGAGTGAACAAAAAGATCTGATATAGGAGGGAAATTAATGACACTAGTAGTTAGCGTTTTTGTAATTTTATTACTGACAGGAATGCCTTTAGCTTTTACTATTGGTATTTCGAGTTCACTGTTTTTTATATTTGAAGCTGGGCTTCCATTTTCGATTGTGACCCAGAGAATGGTTGCTGCAACTCAAAATTATCCCCTGCTGGCTGTTCCTTTTTTTGTTTTAGCAGGTAATTTAATGAATGCCACTGGTATTACCAAGCGTTTAATTAAGTTTTCAACTATTTTAGTGGGGCATTTCACAGGAGGTTTAGCTCATGTTAGCATAGTTTTAAGTTCTCTATTGGGTGGAATTTCTGGTTCAGCTGTTGCAGATGCAGCGATGGAGGCAAGAATACTTGGCCCATCTATGACAAAGCAGGGCTATGATAAAGCATACAGTGCAGCAGTTATAGGTTTAAGTTCTTTAATCACTGCCACTATCCCTCCCAGTATTGGCCTTATATTATATGGTTATACAGGTCAGGTTTCTATCGGACGATTATTTATTGCGGGTATAGTACCAGGATTATTAATGGCTGTATTATTAATGGTTACTACTTATGTAACATCTAAAAAAAGAGGATATACACCTGTTAGAGAAAAAGCACCAACCCAAAAAGAGGTCTGGAATGGTTTAAAAGAAAGTATCTGGGCAATCATATTCCCTTTAATATTAATTATTGGAATTAGATTTGGATTTTTTACACCTTCAGAGGCAGGAGCTTTTGCAGTTGTATATGCATTTGTTATAGGAAAATATGTTTATAAAGAGTTAACCTGGTCTGATTTAAAAGGAGTTCTCAAACAATCATTATTTGATAATGGAGTAATTGTGCTGATAATTGCCTGTTCTTCAATATTTGGTTATGTTATTATAACAAATCAGGTTCCACAGCAAATGGCTGAAGTTATTACCTCAATTACTCAAAATCCAACCTTATTATTGTTTATGATTTTAGGATTTTTATTCGTTGCAGGTATGCTGATGGAGGCAACAGTAAATGTATTACTCTTAACTCCTATTTTTCTTCCAATTATAGAATCTGTAGGAATTGATCCAGTCCACTTTGGAATCATGATGATGACTATTGTAACTATGGGTGGGATGACTCCACCGGTTGGGGTAACAATGTATACAGTTTGTTCTCTGATGGATGTCCCTGTAGAAGATTATGTATATCAGTCTATTCCTTTTATTCTAGCCATACTTATTTTAATAGTTATTTTAGCATTCTTTCCAAATATAGTATTATTTTTACCCAATATGGTTTATAGTTTATAAATTGGAGGTTATAAAAGTGGATTTTTTAAATGAGGAATACCTACTGAGTAATAGTAAAGCAAAACAAATCTATAAAAAAATAGAAAATTTACCGATAATAGATCCTCATAATCATAGTGATCTTAAAGAAATAATTGATAATGAAAACTGGCAGGATATCTGGGAAGTTGAAGGTCAAACAGATCATTATATCTGGCAGTTAATGCGCAGAATGGGTATTGAAGAAGAAAAAATAACTGGTAATGCTTCTAATAAAGAAAAATGGAATGCTTTTGCCGGAGTTTTTCCTTCTTTTGCTCTTAATCCAGTATTTGAATGGATGCAGCTTGATTTAAAAAATATTTTTGGTATCAAAGAATTATTAAATTCCAGTAATGCTGATAAAATCTGGGAAATAACTAAATCTAAATTACAAAAAGATAATTACAAACCCAGATCACTATTGAACGAAATGAAAGTAGAAATCATGTGTACTACAGATGATCCTGTCTCAGATTTAAAGTATCACAAAATAGCTAAAGATGAGATTGAGGATCTGAAAATTTATCCAACCTGGCGGCCTGATAACTACAGCAAAATTGGAAAAGAGACATGGAAAGAAAAGGTTCTAAAACTTATTCAAAAATACTTAGATAGTAATGATTTATCACTGACTAACTTATTAAAAGCTTTAGAATTATCACATTCCTACTTTGATGAAATTGGTTGTGTATCCAGTGATCATGATTTACCTGATTTAATGAGTAAAGCAGTAAGTTTTAAGCAGGCAAAAAATATTTTTAATAAAAAAATTGAACAGGAAATTACAGAAAAAGAAATTAGAGATTTTAAAGCTTTTATGCTTAATTATTATGCAGAGTTAAATCGAAAAAAGGACTGGGTTATGCAGCTGCATATTGGGGTTGAAAGAAACTACAGAAAAAGTCTTCTGGATAATGTAGGAATTAATTCTGGTGGAGATATAATAGCTTCTGAAGTTAATCTTGTAGAGGGTCTGTCATATTTACTTAATAATTTTGAGGACCTGACCATGGTTGCTTATATAATTAATGATAATTATCTCCCTCCTTTAGTTACTATGGCCCGGGCTTTTCCTAATTTAAATTTAGGTTCTTCCTGGTGGTTTAATGATAGTGCCTATGGGATGAATAAACACCTTGATTATATTGCTGCAGTTGATATTTTAGCCAAACAAACGGGGATGGTGACTGATTCTAGAAAGATTTTATCATATGCATCCCGAACTGAAGTTTACAGAAGAACATTGGCTAATTTATTGGGGAAAAGAGTCTCAAAAAAGCAGCTTCCAATTTCACTGGCAGAAGAAATTGCAGTTGATTTATCGTATAATAGACCTCTAGAATTATTTTTTGAAAATAAGTAAAAAAAGATTATAAAAAAGTTGGTGATGTAAATGAAAATGATATTTCGCTGGTTTGGCGAGGATGATGATAGTGTTAGTTTAAAAGAAATTAAACAGATTCCTGGAATGACAGGAGTAGTAAGTGCTCTGTCGGATATACCTGTGGGAGAAGTCTGGCCTCTAGATAGAATTCAGGAACTTAAGAATAAAATTAATAATGCAGGTCTGGAGCTGGAAGTAATAGAAAGTGTTAATGTTCATGAAGATATTAAATTAGGTTTAGCTTCTCGTGATCAATATATTGAAAATTATAAGACAACACTTAAAAATCTAGCTTCTGAGGGTATAAAAGTAGTCTGCTATAATTTTATGCCTGTGTTTGACTGGCTGCGTTCGGATCTGGCTGAAAAGCTTGCAGATGGTTCAACTACAATGTCCTATGATGAAAAGTGGATTAATAATACAGATCCCGTAAAACTTGTGGAAGAATTTGATAAGGGTTCTGAAGGATTCTCCTTACCAGGTTGGGAGCCTGAGCGTCTGGCTGAATTAAAAAATATAATGAAAAAATATGAAAATGTTAGTAAGGATGATCTTTTTGAAAATCTGAGCTATTTTCTGGAACAAATATTACCTATCTGTGAAGAATATGATATAAAGATGGCTATTCATCCCGATGATCCACCCTGGCCCATCTATGGACTGCCCAGAATTATGACTGGAAAAGAAAATATCCGCAGATTGATGGAGATGGTAGATCATCCCTACAATGGAATTGCTCTCTGCAGTGGATCTTTAGGTTCAAATCCAGAAAATAGTGTACCAGATTTAATCAGAGAGTTTGGTAGCCGGATTCACTTTGGCCATGTTAGAAACTTAAAATTTGATGGAGACGGAAAATTCCATGAAACATCACATTTATCAAGTGATGGTTCACTGGACTTATTTGAAATTATGAAAGCATATTATGATATAGGTTTTGAAGGATATATTAGACCTGACCATGGACGCATGATCTGGGGAGAAAAAGCTAGACCGGGCTATGGTTTATATGATAGAGCACTTGGTGCTACCTATATTAATGGCTTATGGGAAGCGATTGTAAAGATGAATAAGCAGTAATTTAAATAAAGGAATTCTCTGGCTAATAATTTATTAAATAGAGAATTTCTTTTTTTATTATCGATCTTAGCCAGTAAAGCCTCGCTCAGGTCGAGGGGCGGGGAGTATGTCAAAAAATACTATATCAGGGGTGAATTATTTATGTTGAAATTAAAAAAAGAAGAACTGAAAGATAAAGCTCAATGGGAAAAAGCAGGGATTAACCCACCGCAGTTTGATTATCAGAATTTGATTGATCAGACAAAAGAAAATCCGGAATGGGTCCACTTTGGGGCCGGTAATATCTTTAGAGCCTTTATTGCCCGACTGCAGCAGGAACTGCTCAACGAGGGAGAGGTAGAGACAGGGATTATAGCAGCTGAAGGCTTTGACTATGAGATTATAGATAAGGTGTATCAGCCGGCTGATAATTTAAGTCTGGTGGTTAAGATGTTTGCTGACGGTAAGTTAGAAAAAACTCTGCTGGCCAGTATTACAGAAGGTCTTAAAGCAGATTCTCAGTTTAAAGAGGACTGGGAAGAACTGAAAGAAATCTTTAGAAAGCCATCTCTAAAAATGGCCAGCTTTACAGTAACCGAAAAAGGTTACGCCCTGGATAATATGGAGGGAGAATATTTTCCCTTTGTGCTGGAAGATTTTAAAGCCGGACCAGAAGGAGATTTAAACCACCTGATGGCCAAAGTAACAGCTTTAGCCTATGAACGCTATCAGGCAGGAGCCTATCCCTTTGCCTTTGCCAGTATGGACAACTGCTCCCACAATGGTCAGAAGCTTAAAGATGCAGTTATAACTGTAGCTGAAAAGTGGGCTGAAAATGACCTGGTAGAAAAAGAATTTTTAGGCTATTTAAATGATGACTCTAAAGTTGGATTCCCCTGGTCAATGATCGACAAGATCACACCCGGACCGGCGCCAGATGTGCAGCAGCAGCTGGAAGAACTCGGCTTTAAAAACACCGAGATTGTTAAAACAGATAAAAGTACAGAAATAGCGGCTTTTGTCAACTCCGAAGCACCGGAATATCTGGTGATCGAAGACAGTTTTCCCAATGGTAAAATACCGCTGGATAAAGCAGGAGCAATTTATACAGATCGGGAAACAGTTAACCAGGTAGAAACAATGAAGGTCACAACCTGTCTAAATCCACTCCATACAGCAATGGCAGTTTACGGCTGTCTTTTAGGCCATACTTCAATTGCAGAAGAGATGGAAGATCAGGAAATTAGAGCTTTAGTAGAACAGATCGGTTATAAAGAGGGCCTGCCGGTTGTTGTAGATCCGGGAGTACTTGATCCAGAAGAATTTATCGATGAGGTAGTAAAAGAAAGACTGGTTAATCCTTATATTCCAGATACTCCTCAGAGAATAGCCAAGGACACCTCCCAGAAGGTAGCGATCCGCTTTGGCGAGACAATTAAATCCTACCGCGAGGCTGCTGATTTAGATCCAGCTGATTTAGTTGTGGTACCACTGGCTATTGCAGGTTGGTTAAGATATCTGCTGGCAGTGGATGATCAGGGTCAAAAGATGCCCTTAAGCTCAGATCCAATGCTGGAGGAGCTGACTCCACAGCTGGAAGAGATAGAGTTTGGTAATCCCGATTCTGTAAGAGATAAGCTGCATTCAATTTTAAGCAACGAAAAGCTGATGGGACTTAACCTTTACGAAGTAGGACTGGGAGAAAAGATAGAAGGCTACTTTAAGGAAATGATTGCAGAAAAAGGAGCAGTCAGAGCCACCTTAAATAAATATCTGCTCTAAGCCAACTGAATTTAAATAGTTATTTTCCTGCTAGAATTTTACTTTCTAGCAGGAATTTTATATTTAAACACTAATATATAATATAGGGTTTAATTTAAAAAATTATTTAAAAGTAAAAACTGGAGGTAATTTGATGAGTGGAATAAGTATTAGTAAACAAAAATTTGGAGAATTAAAGGATGGAAGAACCGCTGATTTATATACTTTGGAAAATGAAAATGGTATGAAGGTAGAAATAACAAATTATGGTGGTGTTATAGTCAGGCTCTATGTTCCAGATCGGGAGGGGAATTTAGATGATATTGTTTTGGGGTATGATAACTTAGAACAGTATTTTGATGATCCTAATTATTTTGGGGCCCTGATTGGCCGGTATGGGAATAGAATTGGGAGAGGTAAATTTGAACTTGATGGAAATACATATCAGCTGGAGATTAATGAAAAACCTGCCGGACATCCCTGCTGTCTGCATGGAGGAGAGAAGGGCTTTGATGCTCAACTCTGGACAGCTAAAGAGGTTGAAATTGATGGCAAAAATGGGCTGAAGCTGACACATTTAAGTGAAGATGGAGAAGGTGGGTTTCCGGGGAATTTAAAAGCAGTGGTCTATTATACTCTCAGTCAAGATAATAAATTAAGGGTAGAGTACAGAGCTGAAACAGATCAGCCTACAGTGGTTAACTTAACTCAGCACAGTTATTTTAATTTAAAAGGTCATGGAGAAGGAAAAATAGAAGACCATCTTTTATATATAAATGCAGATCAATTTACACCTGTAGATGAAGGAATGATTCCAACTGGAGAGATTAGAGAGGTAAAAGATACCCCCTTTGATTTTACTGCTATTGGAGAACTCGGAAAAGAGATTGATGCAGATGTAGAACAGTTAAATTTAGCTGGAGGCTATGATCATAACTGGGCTTTAAATAGAGAAGGAAAGGATTTAGAACTGGCCGCAAGAGTAATTGAAACTCACAGCGGCAGACAAATGGAAGTCTGGACAACTGAGCCTGGAGTCCAATTCTACAGCGGTAACGGTATTAATCCTAATGGAGCTGGTAAAGGGGGTAAAAAATATCTTCAGCGAGGTGCCCTCTGTCTGGAAACCCAGCATTACCCAGACTCTCCAAATCACGATAATTTCCCTTCTACAGTACTAAGACCAGGAGAAAAATATAGAACAGTAACCGAATTTAGTTTTGATCTAATTTAATATTTACTCAGTAATAAATTATTTTGCAGGAATTCCTTGAAATGCAATTATTACCGAATTTAGCCGAGAAAGCCTCGCTTATGTCAATGGGCGGGGATGAATCGGCTAATTTATAGTTAAAAAGCTTTATATTTGTTGAACGTTTGTTCTTTTAGTGGTATAATATACTTAGTAATAAAGTTTTTTGCATTGGCTTAAAATATCATTGATATTAATAATTAATGAAAAAGGTGGTTGATATGCAATTAACATATGTGCTGGAGTTATTAAAACCAACTAAAAGAAAAGAAAATATATTCTTAAATAATATTGCAGAAGTAGTTAAGAATCGTCAGGCTATTGCTATTAAACTTAAAGCAGGAAAAACTAAATTGAGTTCTGCTGATTTTAAGAATATAAACCTACCTTCTGCTGTTAAAAATCAGAATATTAGAGAAGTTAAAGCACTCTATAAACGGTTTTTAAAGTCTAACTCTAAAAAAGAAAATATAGAGTTTAAAGAGAATCAACCTATCTGCTATAATAATCAAAATTATAAAATTGATCACCATAT
>JAXKWB010000082.1:0-6033 GCA_036172385.1 Halanaerobiales bacterium
AAATATCTCCAAAGTCTAATTAAACTTTTATTCGGATTTTTAGCCTTATCTTTTATCTTTGTTTCTCCTTTATCTCCCGGCATTTTCATTGCTATCACCTTCTTCGAATTGAAAATTATAAATTTCTTGATATTTTTTATTGTTTTTAAGCAATTCTTCATGTTTTCCAGCAGCTATAATTTTCCCGTTTTCTAATAAGAAAATCTTATCAACATTTACAACACTGGAAATTTTCTGAGCTACAATTATTATTGTTTTATCTTTAGTATGATTTTTTAATGCCTTCATTATTTCGTATTCTGTATTGATGTCTAAAGCACTTGTACTATCATCAAAAATTATTATCGGAGTATCTGCAGCCAGGGCTCTTGCAATAGCAATTCTTTGTTTTTGTCCACCTGACAAATTGACTCCTCGCTGTTCAACCTTTGATTGATAACCCTGATCAAATTCTTTTATAAATTGGTCAGCCTTAGCAATTTTTGCTGCCTGTACGATTTTATCCTGATCCATCTTTTTATTAGCATAAGCTATATTATTTTCTATAGTATCTGAAAATAATATTGTTTCCTGAAGAACAAAGCCAATAGATTTTCTCAGGGCTTTTTGATTATAATTCTCTATACTTTTATCATCAATTAATATTTCTCCAGATGTATTCTGATATAAATTAGGAATTAATCTTAATAAGGTTGATTTCCCAGAACCAGTCTCTCCCATAATTGCTACAGTTTCTCCCGGATTTATTTTTAAATTTATATTATCTAAAACCAAATTTTTATCTTTTTCAGTATAAGAAAATCCTACATTTCCAAACTCAATTCTTCCCTTTAAATTAATTTTTTCAATAGTATTATCTCTATTTAGCCCCTCTAAATCAGTATTATCTTCCAGCAAAGAACTTACTCTATCAGCTGAAACAGAAGCTCTAGAATAATGAATCATTATCATTCCTGCCATTGTCATACTAAATAAAACTCTTAAAAGATAATTTATAAATGCTACAATTTCTCCTACTGCAAGATTTCCATTAATAACTTCCAAACCACCAAAGTAAAGACCCACAGCAACTGCTAAATTAACGGCTAGCATCATTAAAGGCATAACAAGAGCCATTATTCGGGCAGCTTTCATATTGGTGAACATATACTCATTATTTATATTATTAAAACGATCTTTTTCATAATCTGAGCGAACAAATGCCTTGATTACCCTTATCCCTGCCAGATTTTCCTGGATTACAGTATTTAACTGATCCATTTTATTTTGTACTTTAGTGTAAAGAGGATAAACATTTTTATTAATATAATAAATTAATAATGTAATAATTGGCAGCAAGATAAATATAATTAGAGTTAGTTTAGGACTGATTACAAAAGCCATAATTATACTTCCCAAAATTGTTAAAGGTGCTCTGACCAGCATTCTCAAAGCCACAAAGATTAATCTTTCTATTATATCAATGTCGTTAGTCATATTTGTAATCAAATTACCTGTATTACTTTCATTCAATTTCTTAAAGCTATAACTCTGTATCTTTTTGAAAAGATCACTTCTTAAATCAGCACCAACATTCTGAGCTGCAATTACTGCAAAAATACTGCTCCCTATGCCCCCAATTAAACCAATAAATGTAAACAACAGCATCAGTAATCCTTTATCAATTATATAGGAAATATTTTGCTGTGCTATACCAGTATCAATAATTTTTTGAATTAAATATGGCTGCATCAAATCCATTAATACTTCTACTGCCATCATTACTGGTGCCATTAAGGTAAAAAACCAGTATTGTTTTAAATATTTGAATAATTTAGTCACAATTATACCTCCATTTATTATCATCTATATAATAGTATAACTTTAAAACATAAAATTTTTATCAAAAAAATATGTGAAATTATGAAAAAGCCGCAGATGGAATCATATCATCCACCTGCGGCTTAAAAAAATATTATTTAAAATAATCATCTCTTAAAATTATTCTTCACTTATAAAAGTTCCAAGTCCCAGACCACCAAATTCTACCTCACCAGTAGTACCTCCATCAAGTGCCCCAATTTCTACATGAAGAAGTGCAATTCCACACTCGAGCCGCTTATAAGCTGAGGGTTCTCCTGCAGAATCTACAACCAGTTTTCCTTCTCCATAGTAAAAACGCCAGGGCTGTCTGTTCAGTCTGGAAGGAGCAAAACTTCCCATTTTTATTGCATTTTTTACCCAGCCAGGCCAGTCAGCATTATAGCCATCAGGACAGAGCTCCTTAACATCTTTACGATCTCGATGGGGAAAGAGTTTGGATACAAAATGTCGGGTCAGACTATAATTTTCTGATGAATATCCTAGAGGACTGACAGCTACTAGATGTTCTCCCCTCTTTAACTTAAGATTGAGGCTTGAGCGTTCTTCTATATAACGAGCTCCAACCCAGCAGGTTCCAAGACCTAAAGCTGTAGCTTCTAAAATAGCTGCCTCTCCAATATAACCCATTTTTGTCCAGCGGTGTTCTCCCTGATCTTTGATGATAAATGCCATAAATGATGGTGAATCAGTAAAATTACCATATTTACCCTTTAAAGCAGGTAGAATTTCTTTGATTGATTTATTGAAGATTTCTACTCTAACCTCTGGATAAGTCTCATTTAATTCCGTAAATTTTTTCTCTAGAGATTTTTTAGTAAATTCTTTTATCTCTTTTGACATATACTTTTGCTGAGAATAACGCGTCTGCACAGCCTCATACCATTTTTTAACAGGAATCTTCATAAAACCCGCTCCTTTCTCTAAGAAATCTCTATTTAGAAATTTAATTTTAATAGTGCAATTATTCAACATCCATTACTTTTTTGATTTCTTCCAATTTCTCATCCAGTAGTTCCTGATTCTCTGCTTCCACAACCAGTCTTAAATAGGGTTCAGTATTCGAGGGTCTGACATTGAACCACCAGTCTTTATATTCTAAACGATAACCATCAAAATCATAAAAATCTTCTGGTTTTCTCTGGGCAAAGTAATAATCTTTGAGTCTTTCCATAACCTCTATTTTATCCTCAATCTTAAAATTAACTTCACCCGAAGTCGCATATTTATCAAGTTCAGCAATATATTCGGAGATAGTTTTTCCTTCATTTTTAAGTCTGGCTGCCACATTTAAAACAACCAGAGCAGTCAGCATACCAGAATCACAGTAGAAAAAGTCTTTATAATAATAATGGCCGGCAAGTTCTCCTCCACAAATACCATCTATTTCTCTCAGTTTGAGTTTTGCATAGGCATGACCTACCTTCCACATATGAGTTTTACCACCAAGTTCTTCAATATGCTCTTTAACAGACCAGGAGGTACGAATATCATATAAAATATTTTTACCCTTACCTGCATTAATATAATATTCAGCCAGCAGAGCCACAATTAAATCAGGAGAAATAAAGTTGCCTTTTTCATCCAGGAACATTACCCGATCACCATCACCATCAAAAATCAGTCCGAGGTCAGATCCTTTTTCCAGTAATAATTCTTTTAAATCCTCTCTATTTTCTGCCTCCAAGGGATTTGCTTCATGATTGGGAAAAGTTCCATCAAGTTCATTATAAAGATAATGAGGCTGGTCACCAAAAATAGCATCAGTTAAAATTGATGCCATTCCATTAGAAACATCAATAGAAAGATCTAAATCTGATAGATCAGGTAAATATGACTTCTGGAATTCTATATATTCTTCTCTTAAATCATGTTCTAAAATATCACCTTTTTTATTTTTACCAACAGGTTCTACTTCCTGATGTTCAATCATTTCTTCTAACTCTTTAAGTCCGGAATCATAACCAACCGGCAGTGCCTTTTCGCGGGAAATCTTTAATCCATTGTATTCCGGTGGATTATGAGAAGCTGTAATCATTACCGAAGCCTTATAACCATGTTTGGCTGTACCATAATAAACCATTGGGGTTGTTGCATAACCAATTTTATAAACATCCGCTCCCCGGTCAGTAATACCGGCTGCTAATGTTTCAAAAACCTCCGGAGTTGACTCCCGATCATCATAACCTACCAGTACCTTATCTGCAGCCAGCAGTTCTGGCAGAAAAAAACCTATTTTATATACATCTTCCTTATTAAAATCCTGATTATAAACACCTCGAATATCATATGCTTTAAAAGCTTTCAAAATATCGCCTCCTTGAAAATTATCTGTATTTTTATTATAACATATTTTAACAATATACCTTTTATATTTAGAGAATTCTATCTATTATATATATTCTATGTCTATTGATTTATTCCTAGTTTTAAAGAAAAAAAGAACAGCTTTTAAACTGTTCTCCTTTAGTTAAAATATTATTATTTATTTTGCAATAGTTTCCAGAGCCTTTTCAATTCCAGATTCAGGACTGGTCAAAAATTTATCCTGCATTTTTCCAGGCAGAGCTGAGACTGCTCTGGCCATTGATGCCTGAGCCAGGACCACTATCTCAACTTTTCCTGCCAATTCTTTTAGTTTTTTCGCTAAAAGTTGATCATGTCCTAGTTGATCACCAGCTATTAACTTTTGATAGGCGGAATCTGCCAGAGCAGTTTTAATCTCTACACTTTTATTAAGTCCTGCTGCTTTCTTTTTAATCAGATCTGTACTCGGTTTTAAAGTAGTCTCCAGAGTTGCTGCTACTCCAATTTTTGCGGCATTCTTTACTGCTTTTTCTGCCATTGCAGAATCAATCCTCATAATTGGAATCTCATAATTTTGATTTTCTTCTTCAAAAATTCCTCCGATAGATGAACAGGCACTCAGCACCAGGTCTGCTTCCTGTTCAACTGCTGTTTTAATATAATATCTAACTCTATCTTCTACCAGATTTAGATCTGCCTTATTATTAATTAATTCCGGTAAAATTGAATCATCAACTATATTAATTATTTCCAGATCAGGATCTTTTTCTTTGATTAAATTTTGCAGTAACTCGACTGTAACTGGTGTTGTATGAATTAGAGCAATCTTTGCCATTATTTATCAGCTCCTAAGATAATAATTCTTGAACAGCCTGAGATTTATTAAAACCATCAAGCAATTTTTGAGGAATAGAATCTAATCCTTCATCTGCTGCCATGACAGCTGCAATTACCATTGATCGAGAAGAGGTATCTCCAGCTGACATAATATTTAAAGTTAAAGCCTCTAATAAATTATCTGCATTCCAGAGAACATCAAGTACAATTGGAAGTCCTTTTTCAGTCGAGCAGCTCTGGCCTCTTTGATCAGCATTTTCTACAATCTGATCTTTAGATCCGATTTTTTCGAAATTATCCTTAACAAATTGATTAATATCTTTATGAGTTTCCAGGGCCTTTTTATCATCTGAACCTTCTAAAGTATCCTGAATAACATTAAAGATATATTCTGCTGTCTGATCAACAATCTCTCCATTATGCGTTAGATGAACCAGATCCAGAAATTCTTTTTTAGATATATCTTCTTCTATGAATACCGTTAGGCTGCGGGCAATTCCTCCCAGCTCAACATTGTCAGCTCCGGTCAAAGTATTAGAACCTTTAAGTTTTTCCAGTGAGTCTTTCATCGAATGGTCCATATACATTTCATTGTTTTCTAGATATTCAATCCAGTCATCTTTAAATCTCTTTATGTCAAATCCCTGATGCTCAGAGATTGATTTTAAAAGAGCATAAGCCTGTTCTCCGTAATGAGATAAATCACCTGCTTCTTTTCCCTGGTGAAATTTAGCCATTGGGGCCCTGTATTCGTCAATGATCCCACTGTATTCTTCTTTTAATTGATCTGTACTGTAAACCCAATGAGACCCAAATGAAAGTGCATCTGCCACAAAAACTGCTTTTATTAAATCTTTTCTTTTATTTTTCATGGTTTATCCCTCCAAAATTTATCGATTATATTCTGATTTAATTATAAGTGAACTCATAATATAATAAAATTAAATTGACAACAAATTTTTAGAAAGATATTTATTTGTCGGCCAGTGCTTCAAGATCATTAATAATCTCTTCTTTTTCACTCTCAGC
>JAXKWB010000083.1:0-6029 GCA_036172385.1 Halanaerobiales bacterium
ATCTTCTCCTTTTTGGGTATAGTTTTTTATACTTCATTTTCACTTCATTAAAGGGCAGCTTTTTACAGCTGCCCAATTAAAATAATCAATTAAATAGTTTCCTAAAGTATTCCTAATTCTTTTAGCTTGTGGACCTTTGGTACACCGGTTTTGACATCCCACTCCATTACTTTGTAGAAATCATCCAGCATAAGATCCATATTCACTGTCTGTCCTTCACCAGGACCATCTGGAGCAGGCTCTTTAAGCAGTCTTTCCGGCAGATAATCCGACTCTCTTTCAAATCCGTTGCTGACATTGAACATTCTTTCTAAATTAATTACTCTCTCTGCAGCCGTTAGCATATCCTCTAAAGACATGTCTTGACCGGTGACTGCATTATATAATCCCGTCCAGGTACTGCCCTTAACTGCAAGGGTTATGCTTGCAAAGAGGCAGACTCCGAGCAGATTTGTCAGCTGGGATAATTCCATAAAGGGTTTAACCCAGTACTTATTATCATCTTCAAGTGGAGAGATTTCTCCGGTGATCTCCAGTTCTTCTTCCTTGTAGCCAAAAGCATCTATAACAGATGCATATGGTCTCAGGTGATCTGCACCTCGAGGAGAAATTACATGTGAGAGACTCTCTCCTTTGCTGGCTCTTACACCACAGGAAGCGAGTTCCATACCTTTAACATGCATTACATAATCTAAAGCATTTGAGCCGATCTTTTCAGCTGCTTTAAAAGAACCTTCAGCTAAAAGGTCTCCAAAACCCTCTCTATCGGCAATTTTTTTAACCATTTCAACCATGCTATCAGCATTACCGAATTCTAATTCGATTCCATCTGTGTCTTCACTGCTGATCAGACCTTTTTCGTACCACTCCATCGCTGTGGCTATTGCCTGACCGGTAGATATTGTATCAAGCCCCATCCTGTTGCAGATATAGTTTGCTTCTGCTACAGCATTTAGATTATCTATTTCACATTTTGAACCAAAAGCTCCTATAGTTTCGTATTCTGGGCCACCACCTGAATCTCCTTTATATTTGCCCTCTTTGATTTCTGTATGTCTGCCGCAGGCGATCGGGCAGCCATAACAGGCCCAGGCTTTAACATCCAGTGTCTCATGATAAGCTTCATGACCTAATTTATCCATCGCATCAAAGGTGGTTTTCTGCCAATTTCGTGTAGGCAGAAGCCCCAGATAATTGATCGAATCTGTAAAAGAAGGAGTACCAAATGGTTTTAGTTCTTCACGGACGAATTCTTCATCATCAAGCTCTTTTCTTGCCTGAGCTGCAAACTTATCCATCATCTCTTCATTTTCTACTTCCAGCTTATTATTTCCAGAAAAAACTATTGCCTTCAACCTCTTGTATCCCATTACAGCTCCAGGTCCACCTCGGCCTGCAGCACGATGCTTATCGACCATGATAGATGATAATTTGACCAATTTTTCACCGGCCGGTCCGATTTCAGCTATTCTCAATTTTCTGTCAGGATACTTCTCTCTAATCAGATCTTCTGTTTCTTCTGTATTTTTTCCCCAGAGAAAGTCTGCATCTTTTAGTTCTACCTTTTCTTCATCAACATAAAGATAAACAGGTTTTTTACTTTTACCGCTGATAATAACCATATCATAACCTGCTTTTTTGATTTCAGGTGCCAGGTGTCCACCAACATTTGACATGCCCAAAGTTCCAGTCAGAGGTGATTTGAATCCAAAACAGAGTCTGCCGCTGCAGGGAGCTTTAGTTCCCGTCAGAGGACCAACAGCCAGAATGAGAAGATTTTCTTCGCTCATCGGATCCATCTTTTCATCCAGAGATTCAAGTTGATCAAAAAGAACCTTTGCAGCAAAACCTTCTCCGCCAATATACTCAGTATACCAGGACTCCGGAATCTCATTAATCTCTGCGCTGCCTCTGCTTAAATCGACTTCTAGAACCTTTCTCCGATATCCCAACATAGTTCCACCCCTTCTTTCTCATATTATTGAAGATTAATAGAAAATATTGGATGAAAATTACCTGCTGAAGATTCTGTATTATCCAACACGACAAGATAACCTATCTAAGCTTAAAAATTGTCTGTAATCAGCGGATTCTAAAAGATATTTACTTTTATAATTGTGCAAATATTTCTATAATTAATTATATCATTTATTGAGCTTTTTGTGAATCTCAACAGCTTAATAATAAGTGCTCTATACCAGATCTCCCAGAATTTTTTTCTCCGCGAAAAGAGCATTGGTTCCACCGGTATGCCAGAACAATAGATCTGAGCCTTTTTCTATTCTACCCTGCTTAAGATAATCGAGCATGCCGGCTGCTGCCTTAGCCGTGTAGACCGGATCGAGGAAAATACCCTCATCTTTTGCAAATAATTTAAGTGCCTCATTTGCTTCTGCAGAAGGGATTTCATACCCATCACCGACATAGTTATTATCCGTATTTATCTGATCAGCTTTAACTTTAAATTCTATCCCTGCAGACTTTAAGGCTTTTGAGGCCAATTCTGCCATTTCTGCCGGATAATGATCATCTTTAAAAGTAACATTTATTCCCTGCACATTGATCTCATCTTCAAGATAGCTGTTGGCAGCTGACATACCGGCAAGAGTACCACCTGTACCAACCGCTAGAAAAATGTTTTTAAAATTAAGATCCTGCATGAACTCCTCTCTTTTGAGCTCTAAATAGGCATTGATAAAACCAACCGTTCCGATCGGAGAAGCTCCTCCAGGAGGAATCAGATAATAGTCGCTTTCCCGCTCAGAAATCTCTAATGCCTGTTTGTGGGCAAGCTCTTTTGCCCTGGCCATTGCTTCAAATTCATCCTCACCTTCTTGCATTTCGATCAGCTTGATATCCGCATCAAGTATCTGGTCCAGCAAAATATTTGCCTTAGGATCAGCCATTCCTTCACCAATCACATCAACCAGGTAGAGAATTGGATTAAGATTATATCTCCTGCATGCCAGTGCCGTCTGCAGAGCATGGTTTGACTGAGTAGCTCCAAATGTAAAGATATGTTCTGCACCCTGATTGTAGATATCTCCAAAGAGAAACTCTAGTTTTCTAATTTTGTTGCCTCCAAAAGTGCTGAAGCCACTCAAATCATCACGTTTGAGATAGAGGTTAACGTCGTATTTTTTCGATAAGTTTTCCAGATAATAGAGTTCAGACGGAAAAAATCCCAGCTCTACTCTTCTCATTTCTGAAACCATGTTTTTTAATTTGTGATATCTCTCTAAATTATACATAGACACATTGTCCTCCCTTAATGATTATTAAAACCCTTCAGCATTATTTGTATTTCTTCTTAAGTTAATTTGTCTTAATCCTTATCTATATCTTGACATCTATTTATTTTCAACAAATTGAATTTTTAAACCATTGGGGTCAAGCACATAGAAAAACTCTATATTCGGATTTGGAGAAACTGGTCCGCTCTCAACTTTAATCCCCTGTTCTTCAAGAAAGTTCATTTTCTGAGCTACAGAATCAATCTCAAAACCAAGTGAGATATCTCTTCCCAAATCAATTTGACTCTGATCTTGATCATCAATTAGTTCTACAGCAGTCCGTCCTTCTGCCTCTGATAAAAATGCAATTTCTCTTCCTGGGCCAGCTTCAAATCTTCTCTGAACCTCAAGTCCAACTATCTTAGTATAAAAAGCAATAGAATCCTCTAGATCTTTAACCTTGATTGTAGTCCACAAAAATCCCATCTTTAGCTCTCCTTTTTGACAGTAATTATTTTGTTCTCTATCATTTTTTATTCTATAAAAAATCTATCACGATTTAATATTTTCAAAATATTAAACGATCTTTCTGATCCATCCCTCAGGTGCCTCTATATCTCCAAGCTGAATCTTTGTCAGTGTATCATAAAGTTTTTTGGTTATTTCGCCCATCTCTTCCATGCCGCTGGGGAAGTTTATCTCTTCATCTCCATCTACTACTTTACCTACAGGAGAGATAACTGCTGCCGTACCACATACTCCTGCCTCAGCAAAGTCCTTCAATTCTTCGAGCTTAACTGGTCTTTCGGTAACCTTAAGATCAAAGTAGTTTTCAGCTATATAGAGTATAGACTTTTTCGTTATGGAGGGAAGAATAGATTCGGATTTTGGTGTCACAATTTCCTTATCTTTCGTAACGAAGATAAAATTGGCCCCACCTGTTTCCTCAACATATGTTCTGGTTGCAGCATCTAAATACATATTTTCATCAAAACCATCTTCATGTGCTTCTATATGGGCCCTCAAACTCATCGCATAATTCAAGCCCGCTTTAATATTCCCGGTGCCGCGGGGAGCAGCTCTATCATATTCGCTTATACAGAGGGTAAGCGGTTTTACCCCACCTTTAAAATAAGGACCGACCGGAGTCCCAAAAAGTCTAAACTGATATCCTTCAGCGGGTTCGATGCTGATCACCGGTTTTGAAGCGAAGATAAATGGCCTCAGATATAAGGCGGCACCCGTACCATAGGGAGGAACCCAGGCCGCATTTGCCTCTACAACTTTGTCGATTGCTTCCAAAAATTTCTCTTTAGGGAAGGGTGGTATCTGCAGCACTTCTGCTGAATCGACCATCCGCTCCGCATTTAAATCGGGTCTGAAGGTAACTATGCTGCCGTCTTTAGTAGTAAATGCTTTTAATCCTTCAAATACCTGCTGGCAGTACTGTAATACACCTGCACTCTCATTGATTACTATATTCGAATCAGATATCAAAGCACCACTGTCCCATTCCCCATCAATGTAATTTGCTGCATATCTCTTATCTGTTTCATGGTAGGAAAACCCAAGATTTTCCCAATCCAAATCTTTCTTTTCCATATCCGTTTCTCTCCTTTTAGATATATTTTAACTAACTCACTATATTATAATTTGTCGATTGAAAAGATAAGCCCTTCTTAAAAATGAAAAAACTCATCATTTGAGCAGTAAATCAGCTGCTGCTAGAGGCTTCTGATTTTTTGTAGGATAAGCTCGGCTGATAGTTGATAGTGATTATACCCAAAGATACAAGCAGCATTGCTCCAACTATAATGATGTTTATAGATTCCTGAGGTAAGAAAACCGAAGAAAGAAAAACCCCACTGACAGGAATCATGAATTTGTAAATGGAAATAAAACCAAGTGCATTATATTTGATCAAGCTGTACCACAGAGAAAATGCAGCCGCAGAAATAAATGCCAGATATAATAATAAGGCTATTGAAATCGGGCTAAAACTCAAACGCGCCAGGCTGGTACCTCTAGAAGAAACGAAAAACAAGAATAAAGACCCCATAAACATCTGCCAGGCTGTTACAATCAGTGCATTTAAATCTCCTGTTATTTTTTTAGCTAAAAAACTGGCTGCTGCTGAAACTACTGCCGAAATAATCAAAAAGCCTTCACCGGTAAAAACAAAAGAGAAGTTGAACTCTCCTGCAGTTAAATTCACCAAGAGCACACCTGAAAGACCGAGTATCAGACCTGCAGTCTTTTTAAGATTCAATTTATCATTATTGTAGACAAAATGGGCAGCTATAACCGTCAAAAATATACCGCTGGTGCTGATGATTGAGCTTTTAACTCCCGAAGTATTGGCAAGGCCGTTGTAGAAGAAAAAATACTGAAGGCTCGTCTGCATCAAACCTAAAATTAAAAGTGGAAAAAAGTGCCTCTTTATTTTGAATATCTCATTACTTTTACCGCTGATGATAATCATCGAAAACAGCATCAGTGAGGCTGTAAAAAATCTCAGTGATGCAAAAATCATCCTATCATAGGCATTAACATCAAGCGGCATGATCTCTGCGTAGCTTATTTTTAATGATGGAAAGGCAGAACCCCAGAGCAAACAGGCTGTAATCGCCAAAACAGCCACCTGCCAGCGTCCTGTTAAAATATTTTTACTGTTCATGTTTACACTCCCTGTTATATTTCAATTTTTTATTTTTGAGCTTCGATTTAAGGATTTAGATAATAGTTTTTTTGCTCAAGTTACATCTATCTTCTAAGTACTATATATAGTATATATTA
>JAXKWB010000084.1:0-5353 GCA_036172385.1 Halanaerobiales bacterium
ATTAAAATACTGCATTTATCCCTGAATAGTATGCATGTATAATATGTTTAGAATTATAAAATATTAAGGGGGATAAAATTTAATGAAAAAGACTCTATTTTTCAGCTCAATTTTTGTAGTATCAATTTTATTATTGACAACTTTATCGGTAGGGGCCCAGACAACACTGCGTGTGGTCTTATGGGATTATGAAATGTCTCCAGAATATCATGAATTAATTGAAGTTTTTGAAGAAAAAAATCCAGGTATCGATGTTGAAGTAGTAGATGTTACTTCTCAGGATTATGGTGACAAACTGACAGTAATGCTTTCTGGTGGAGAAGACCTGGATGTTTTTGCTGTTAAAGATATGCCTGGATACTCTAACTTTATTAAAATGAATCATCTGGAACCACTAAATGATTATATTGAAAGAGATAATCTGGATACTTCTATTTATAGTGGTCTGATGGAAGAAATTAGAATTGATGGTGAATACTATGCTATTCCCTACAGAACTGATAACTGGATTTTATTCTATAATAAAGATATTTTTGATGCAGCCGGGGTTGAATATCCAACAAATGATATGACCTGGCCAGAATTTAGAGAAAAAGCTGCAGCTGTAACAAGTGGTTCCGGCAGCGACAAGGTTTATGGTGCTTTTATTCAGCCCTGGATGTCTCTAGCAACAAATCTGGGTGTACTAAAAGAAGAAGGAGATATAACTCTGGCCAATGGCGAAGAATATGATTTCTTAAAACCTGGTTATGAACTTTATTTAAAGATGCAGTATGAAGATGAATCCGTAATGCCTTATGGAGAGGCCACAACTTCAAGTGCTCATTATAGAACTCAATTTGAGTCAGGAAAAGTTGGTATGATGTATATTGGTACCTGGACAATTGGAGCTCTTATTTCCGATGAAGAAGCCGGTAGACATAATGTTAATTGGGGAATTGCCAAATCACCCCACTGGTCTGATATGGAAGAACCTGATACAGCTATCTCAATTGTAACTCCAATGGCCATTAATTCTAACAGTGATAAAAAAGAAGAAGCCTGGAAATTCATCAAGTTTGCAGGAAGTGAAGAAGGTGCCAGGATTTTTGCTAAACACGGTGTCTTACCGGCAGTAAAATCTAAGGAAGTTCTAGATGTTTATACTTCTACAGATGGATTCCCGGAAAATGCGTCTGCAGCACTGGAAGCAAAACAATTACTTTTAGAATTCCCTCCGGCACCTAACGCTGGAATAATTAGTTCTATTATTCAAGAAGAACATGAATTGATTATGCTAGATGAGGTATCGATAGATGAGGGGATTGAGAATATAGAAAGAAGAATTGATATGGAATTAAACTGGTAATAGTAAATCAGCTGGGCGAGTTAATTAGTAACTCGTCCAGTTTATTAAATAGCAATAGGAGGTGACCGGGAAACCGGAAAAGATGAAATATATTAAAAGTTTCTTTAATAAGATATTTAACAGCAGTGATTCTGGAGTAATGGTAAGTAAAAATAGAAAAACTGCTTATTTTTTTCTCTTACCTAATTTTATTGGGTTTTTTATTTTTACTTTAATTCCCGTGGCAGTTGCTTTTTTTCTCTGCTTTGTCCGCTGGGATTTTTCCAACCCAATGCGTTTTGTTGGTTTGAAAAACTTTACTTATATGTTTCAGGATCCAACTTTTTTGATTTCGTTAAAAAACACATTTTTCTTTACTATTGTTTCAGTTCCTTCAACTATGGTGATTTCTCTGGGTCTGGCAATTTTATTAAATAAAATTATAAAAGGTGTTAAATTTTTAAGAACAATGTATTTTATTCCCTATATTACTTCTATGGTGGCAGTAGCAATAGTCTGGAATATGCTTTATAGTCCGTCCATGGGACCAATCAATAATTTTTTGAGGAATCTGGGAGTTAATAATCCCCCCGGCTGGACAGCATCAACTGACTGGTCAATGATTGCAATTATTATTATGAGTGTCTGGAAACAGATAGGCTATTATATGGTTATTTATCTGGCAGGTTTGCAGGGCATACCCTCACATCTCTATGAAGCAGCTACGATTGATGGAGCAAATTCCTGGCAGAAGTTTAGATATGTTACCCTGCCGATGTTAACACCTACCACCTTTTTTGTGAGCATAATGCTTTTAATTGGTTCCTTTAAAGTCTTTACTCAGGTGATGGTTATGACCGATGGTGGGCCCGGCCGTTCCAGTAATGTTTTAGTTTATTATATTTATAATCAGGCATTTGTTTATAATAGATTTGGTTATGCGTCTGCAATTGCCTTTGTTTTATTCTTTATAGTTTTAGCAATAACTATTTTCCAGTTTAAAAAAGAAGAGAAATGGGTAAATTATACTTAAAATTTGGAGGTGAAAGAGTTATTATGTCAATAACTAAAAAAATAACTGTTTATATTTTATTATTACTGGGTGCTGTAGTTATGGTTTTTCCATTTACCTGGATGCTTTCGGCATCCATAAAAACTGATATTCAGGTTTTTGAATATCCTATTGAGTGGATTCCAGATAATCCTCAGTGGCAGAATTATATTGAAATCTGGAGACAGATTGATTTTCTAACTTATTATAAAAATACGATTTTTTTAACTATAGTTGTTACAGGTTTAAGCCTTTTCACCAGCAGTCTGGCGGCATATGCTTTTTCTAAAATTGAATTTCCAGAGCGCAACTTACTATTCCTATTATATATAGGTACTATTGCGGTTCCATTTCAGGTTATTATGATTCCTCAGTTTATGATAATTAGGAATATTGGCTTAAGTGATTCTCTCTGGGCTCTGGTGTTAATTCAAGCCTTTACTCCTTTTGGGGTATTTTTATTAAGACAGTTTTTTATGAGCATTCCAAACGAGCTGAGTGAAGCTGCCAGAATTGATGGTCTAAATGATTTTGGGATTTTTACTCAGATTGTACTGCCGCTGGCTAAACCGGCACTGGCAACACTGGCTATTTTCCAGTTTGTATTTGTCTGGAATGATTATCTGGGTCCATTAATTTATTTATCTTCTGACAGCAATAAAACTATTCAACTGGGGATCATGAAATTTATGACTCAGTATTCTTCTGATTATGCTTTGATTATGGCAGCCTCTGTAGTAGCGGTAGTACCAGTTATAATTGTTTTCTTATTCTTACAGAAGTATTTTGTAGAAGGAATTGCAATGTCAGGTATTAAAAGTTAGCTCTAATTATGTTATAATTAAAAAACAAATTACGATGATGACTATTTAAATTGGAGAGATTTGTTATGACAGATAGAAAATTTTGGTTAGAAACTATGTTTAAGATTATAGACCCGGTTTTAGAAAACTTAAGCCAGCAAAAATTAAAAGTTAAGATGCCGGTTGAAGGTGAGGATGGAAGGGTTAAATTCAGTTATCTGGAAGCTTTTGGCCGCACCTTAAGTGGAATCGCTCCCTGGCTTGAACTTAATGCTAAAGAAGTCGATTTAGATCAGGAAGAAAAGAGGAGTTTAGAAAAATATGCAGAGTTAGCTAGGAAATCAATTAAAAATGCGGTTGATCCGGAATCTGAAGATTATATGGTTTTTTCCGATCAGATCAGACAGCCCTTAGTTGATACTGCTTTTCTGGCTCAGGCAGTAATCAGAGCGCCAGAAGAACTATGGCAGAAACTAGATTCCCAGACTAAGGAAAATCTGGCCAATGCTTTAAAAAGCAGCCGTCAGATAAAACCTTATTACTGCAACTGGCTTCTTTTTTCTGGCATGGTAGAAGCAGCTCTGGCCCTAATGGAAGAAGATTATGATTTAGTACGAATTGATTATGCAATGCGGAAACATATGGACTGGTATCTGGGGGATGGGGTCTATGGTGATGGCCCAGAATTCCACTTTGATTATTATAACAGTTTTGTTATTCAGCCGATGATGCTGGATATTATCAGGGTAATCAAGGATAAGGATCCCGAAATTGCGGAGATGAAAGCAGAAGTTTTAACTAGAGCCAGACGCTATGGAGAAATCTTAGAAAAGATGATTGCTGCTGATGGAAGTTATCCACCGTTGGGCCGTTCTATAACCTATAGATTTGGAGTCTTTCAGCTGCTCTCACAGCTGGCACTTATCGAAGAGCTACCAGCTTCACTTAGTCCTGCTCAGGTTCGAACTGCTCTGACAGCAGTGATCAAAAAAGTAATGTCTGCAGATGAAGTATTTGATCAAAATGGATGGCTTAATATCGGCCTTTATGGTAATCAGCCTGATCTGGGAGAGCACTATATCAATACAGGCAGTCTTTATCTGGCCAGTGAAGTCTTTTTAGCTTTAGGTCTTGCTGATAGTTCGGATTTCTGGTCAGCACCGGCAGAATCCTGGTCTGCTAAAAAAATATGGAGCGGAGAAAATCTAGCTGCAGATCATGCACTTTAAACAGCTTCATCTTTAGCTTTTCAATTTAATTTACAATTAAAGATGGATGAGGTGGAATGATGATTTTTTATAAATTGGAAAAGGCTTTAGAATCAGAAATAGATAGGAATGATCTATTTTCGGTTAAAATTGAGAAAAGAATTAAGCAATTAAAGAAAACGAAATTACTGCAGAGGGAACTAACTCAGATTGAAGCCAGTGCTGAAAAGTTCATGTCAGCTGAAATACCCAGCCTATCTTTAAAGAACTTTAAACTTTTTTTTGAAAACGGTTCCCGTCAGGAATATGAAAGAAAATATTTTCAAAGAAGAGAAGCCTTAAGCTCCCTGGCTGTAATGAGTCTCTTCAGTCAAGGGGCGGAAAAAGAAAAATACCTAAATTACCTGGCAGAGGTTATCTGGAAAATTTGTTCCGAGTTTACCTGGGCACTGCCTGCCCATCTTGACTGGAATAATTATAATCCGGAAGAGATCTCGAAAGCCGGAGTTTCATCTCTAAAAGCAACTCACTTTGCTGATGATTTTATTGAAGCTTCAAAAGAGGTAATTGACCTTTTTGCTGCCGAAACCGCCTTTGCTCTGGCTGAAATTACATATCTTCTGGAATCAGAACTTGATAGTTTAGTTTTAAGCAGAGTAAAAAGTGAAATTTTAAATCGAGTTCTGCTGCCCTTCAGTGACTTAAAAAATTCATATCACTGGGAGAGCCTAAAAATGAACTGGTCAGCTGTTTGTGCTGCTTCTATTGGCAGTGCAGCTATTTATCTGCTGAAAGATAATCAAGAACTGAGTAGAATTTTAAAGAGGGTAATTGATAGTTTTGAGGTTTACTTATCTTCTTTTGCGGAAGATGGAGTCTCCCGGGAAGGTCCGGCCTACTGGAATTATGGTTTTTCATTTTATACATATCTTGCCGAGTTATTGAAAAAGAGAACAGATAATAA
>JAXKWB010000085.1:0-9842 GCA_036172385.1 Halanaerobiales bacterium
ATTTTTAAAAATAATTTAATTTTATTTGTTTTTTGTGATATGATATACTAAGAAAAAGTTTTCATTACTTTTGAAAATTTATTTCAATTTTAATATTCGGATTAATTTTGAGGAAAGGATGCTTTAAAATGAATGTAACAATTAAAGATATAGCAGAAAAGGCAGATGTTTCAATCTCTACAGTCTCTAAATCTTTAAACGATAAAGGGGGAGTCTCTCCTGTCACCAGACAAAAAGTATTAAACATTGCAAAAGAAATGGGATATTTTTCTTTTCGCTCTCAGGCAGGTTTAAAAACCCATAATATTGCATTCATTATGAGCCGCAGACATATCCCTATTTTTAATAATCCCTTTTATACAAGAGTTATAGCTGGGGTTGAGATTGAAGTAGAGAATTATGATTATAATCTCCTTTTTTCGACTATTAAATTAGATGCTTTACAGAGCAAAAAAGTACCATCAATAATAAGTCAGAATAAGGTTGATGGTCTGATTCTTGCCGGAGCTGACATTAATAAAGATATGATCAGAGCGATTGAAGAACTTAAATTTCCTACAGTACTTGTAGATAATTATCTTCGCTCTCCAATTATGGATTCTATTGTTTCTGATAATTTTAATGGGGCGATGCAGGCAGTAGACTATTTAATTAGAATGGGACATAAAAAAATTGGCTATGCTGGTGGTCCTAATAGCCATCCCAGTTTTGAAGAACGTTATCGGGCTTATAAAATGGAGATGCTCGAAAACAATCTGGAAATCCAGGAAAATTTAATTAAAATTAAGAAAGATTTCAGTCAGGATATGGGTAAAGAACTGGCAAAAGATTTTTTAAAAGAAAAACAGCTGCCAACTGCAATTTTTGCAGCTAATGATGCTACCGCCATTGGTTTACTCCAGACTTTTAATAAATATGGAATCAAAGTCCCTGGTGATGTTTCAATTATTGGTTTTGATAATATCGAATTAACTGCTTTTACAACTCCCAAAATAACAACAATTTCCATTGAT
This sequence comes from Halanaerobiales bacterium, assembly GCA_036172385.1. Classification (GTDB taxonomy): domain Bacteria; phylum Bacillota; class Halanaerobiia; order Halanaerobiales; family Halanaerobiaceae; genus Halanaerobium. Next base: position 1,014 of record JAXKWB010000085.1, read on the forward strand.
AAAGAAGGAATGGGCCAGGAAGCAGCTCGTAAATTATTTGCCAGGATCCAGAATCCAGACAAAAAATCTACTAAATCAGTAATCACTACCGAATTAGTTGAAAGAGAATCGGTTAAAGAAATTAAATCTTCTTAAATTACAAAAACCCTTCAGAAAAAATTTCTGAAGGGTTTTTATTATATACTTTTGATTTAATTTTATTTTAATTTGCTTAAATCAAATGGAGTTTCCTGATAGACATAATAGTTCAGCCAGTTAACAAACAACAGATTGGCGTGACTTCGCCAGCGCATAATTATTTCCTTATCCGGATCATTATCTCTATAATAATTTTTTGGAGGTTCAATCTCCATTCCTTTATTGATATCTCTTAAGTACTCTTCCTCCAGACTTTCTCGATCATACTCCGAATGGCCAGTTGCAAAAACCTGACGTCCATTTTTGCTGGCTACTAGATAAATACCAGATTCTTCTGATTCCGAAAGAATTTCCAGTTCCTCAATCTCAGTAATATCTTCGCTTCTGATTTCTGTATGCCGTGATTGAGGAACATAAAATAAGTCATCAAAACCACGCATTAATTTAACATGTTTTTTAGTCTTATAATGAGGAAAAACTCCAAACATTTTTTCAGATAAAGGATATTTAGGTATTCCATAATGATGGTAAAGACCTGCCTGACTTCCCCAGCAAATATGAAGGGTAGAAAATACATGGTGCAAACTCCAGTCCATAATCTTCTGCAGTTCTTCCCAGTAATCAACTTCTTCAAAATCTAAAGTTTCAACTGGAGCTCCGGTAATAATCATCCCATCATATTTATTATCTTTAATTTCTTCAAAAGTATTGTAAAATTTAATCAGATGCTCCTCGGAAGTATTTTTGGAATTATGACTCTCCGGATGCATCAGATCAACATCAACCTGTAGTGGTGAATTACCAATCAAACGTAAAATCTGGGTTTCTGTTTTTATTTTTGTGGGCATTAAATTCAAAATCAATATTTTTAATGAACGAATATCCTGATGAGTTGCCCGTGATTCTTTCATTACAAATATATTTTCATTTTCAAGGGTTTCTACTGCTGGCAATTCGTCCTGTATTTTAATAGGCATCTCTTCTCACTCCTGGCTTCTTAATTTTGCGCTGCGGCTAGAGCCTGATCTAAATCTGCTTTAATGTCTTCTATATCCTCAATACCGATAGATAATCTAATTAACTCCGGTGAAATTCCAGTTTGCTTTAAATCTTCATCACTTAACTGCTGATGGGTTGTACTTGCCGGGTGAATAGCCAGTGATTTTGCATCTCCAACATTGGCTAAATGAAGAAATAAATCAAGCTGGTTAATAAATTTCTCGGCTGCAGCTTTACCACCTTTAATCCCAAAGGCAATCATTCCACCATTCCCGTTTTCTAAATATTTCTCTGCATTTTGATTTGAATCATGACTTTCTAAACCAGGATAACTTACCCATTCTACTCTGCTGTCCGCCTCTAAAAATTCTGCTGCTGCCTGAGCATTTTCGGAATGTCTCTGCATTCTTAAGCCTAAAGTTTCCAGTCCAGTAATCGTTAAAAATGAATTAAAGGGGCTGGGAGCACTACCTAAATCTCTTAAAAGCTGTACTCTTGCTTTAGTAATAAAAGCTGCTTCGCCAAATTCCTCCTGAAATTTAACCCCATGATAACTTGGGTCTGGCTCTACCAACCCGGGAAATCTACCTGTATCCCAGTCAAAATTACCGCTGTCAACAATTACACCACCAATAGAATTACCATGACCAGCTATATACTTAGTGGTCGAGTGAATTACAATATCTGCCCCATGTTTAAATGGATTACACAAATAAGGAGTAGCAAAAGTATTATCAACTATTAAAGGAATACCGGACTGGTGAGCAATTTCTGCCAGACGCTCAAAATCAGGTACAGATAAAGCTGGATTACCAATTGTTTCTACATATAATGCTTTTGTCTGATCATTTACCGCCTCTTTAAAACTTTCTGGATCTTCAGAATCAACAAAGCTGACATCTATCCCCATATTTTTAAAGGTATGTTTAAATAAATTGTGAGTACCACCATAAATTGAGCTTCCACTTACTAGATGGTCACCATTATTACAGATAGTTAAAAGTGCAATTACTTCTGCTGCCTGACCTGAAGAAACAGCCAGAGCTCCTACTCCACCTTCAAGAGCAGCGATTCTCTTTTCCAGAACCGAATTAGTTGGATTCATAATTCTGGTATAAATATTACCTGGCTTTTTTAAGGCGAATAAATCTGCTGCATGATCTGTGTCGTCAAATAAATAGGATGTCGTCTGGTAAATAGGGACTGCTGCCGATTTCTTGTTCTCGCCTGCTTCATAACCTGCATGTAATGCTAACGTATCGAATTTTAAACTCATTTAATTTCCTCCTCTAATTTTCTCTACTCAAATTAAAAACAATAAAACTAGATGAATCAACGTACTAATAACTGCTGCTCATTTTAAAAATAAAATCTCCTGCTCATAAATCAAAAAATCCCACTTCCTAAAAGTAGGAGTGGGTAATTAATTAACTCCTTATCTTTCAGGAATCTTCCTGCTGGAATTAGCACCGGGCAGTAAATAACTGCTGGTTGCCGGGTTTCAAAGGGCCAGTCCCTCCACCTCTCTAGATAAGTTTTATTGTTTTTTATAACTTTAACATAGATAAGTAATTCTGTCAAGAAAAGATTTTTATAAATCAACACTGACCGGCAGCTTTCCTTTAGCTTCAATTTTCCCTAAAATAAAATCTGCGGCTGCTTTCTGATTGAACGGGCTGTAATCATAAGTTGTTATAAAAGCCTGAGTTTTATCAATTAATTGATAATCATAGGGATTACGAAGTGCAAGGATCAGAACATTATTATTCTCCGCCAGTTTTTCTGCCAGTTCTGTCTGATATCTATTTACAGTGGCATTATAGGTGCAGACAATTATTAAATCACTGGCTTCTATTCTTTGCTGATCATCAACACTTAAAACAGCATTATTCTGAAGTTGAATATGATCTAGATTTATAATTTCCTGGTTCAAATAGTTTACAAATAGATTATTTTTTTCATCTTCATTTTCTGCCAGAGAAACTCTTCCCATTTCAAAATCAATGACAGTTATTATTTTTCCCTTAATGTTTTCTAGAGGAAAGATATCCTCATTTTTAACTAAAGTCAATGATTTTTCTGCCAGTTTTTCTGCAAGTTTTTTGTGGGCTTTAAAATCAATTTGAGCTGGATCTGCTTTATCTACCTGATCCAGATTAATTCTTCTGGCCTTAAGCTTTAGTATTCTTTTTACCGAAGCATCAATTCTTTTTTCACTAATTCTGCCCGATTTGACGGCCTCAATAACAGCCTCAATTGCATTTTTCTGCTTCTGATAGCTGTGGGAAACCAAAACTGTATCACTACCTGCTTCAATTGTTTTGACTGCTCCTTCTACAGTGCCAAATGTCTCAACTATTGCCTTCATTTCCATGCAGTCTGTAATGATTAAGCCGTTAAATTTAAGCTCCTTCCTTAAAAGATCAGTTAATACTGATTTTGATAGAGTAGCCGGAATTCCTTTCTTTTTTTCAATAGCAGGAAAATATACATGGGCTGTCATTATACTATCTACTCCAGCTTCAATTGCTTTTTTAAAGGGATATAATTCTACCCTGTTCAGACGTGAGCGTTGATGCTTAATAATTGGCAGATCAAGATGAGAATCTGTGTCTGTATCTCCATGTCCCGGAAAATGTTTGGCAGTAGCTATTACTCCACCTGACTGCAGGCCTTTAATATAGGCCGCCCCCAACTTTGCCACCAGCTCAGGATCTTCACCAAATGAGCGGACTCCAATTACCGGATTATCAGGGTTATTGTTAACATCAAGTACTGGAGCCAGATTCATATTTATCCCTAAATTTTTAAGTTCAGCCGCAGTTGATTCAGCTACTTCGGCAGCTAACTTCTGATCATTGGCTGCTCCCAGAGCCATATTGCCTGGAAAATGAGTTGCACCAGTCAATCTGGTCACAGTTCCTCCTTCCTGATCTGCAGAGATAAAAAGAGGAATTCCAGCTTCTGATTTCAAGGCCAGCTGCTGCAATTTGTTTGATAGTTCTGCAGTCTGCTCGGGACTTTCAATATTTCTACTGAAATAAATTACACCCCCAATATGATAATTTTCTATCATATCTCTGACTTGATCATTCACTTCTGGAGTTGAAAATCCAATCTGAAATAATTGTCCCACTTTTTGTTCTACAGACATATTTTTTAATTTGTACTCCATTAAATACTCGCCTCCTGTTTTTATAAATTTATTGAAATTAAATCCCTGCTGATAATCAGCTGCTGTTGTTGAAAAGGAATATAGTATTACAAAAAGTAATAATGTAAAAATCATATATTTTTTCATTGATCATACCTTTCCTCTAGTTAATTTTAAACTGCTCAACACTTTCGCGAGTATTTTTTAAGTAATCACTTATTTTACTAAAATCATTTTTTGCAAAGGCAACAAACAAAATATCCACTGCAATTAACTGGGCTATTCTAGAAGTAATTGCTCCCAGCCGCAAATTTTTCTCACTTCCTGCAACCTGAAGCTTAATTTGGGCAGTTTCATTTAGTGGATTTTTTCCAAATTTGCTGATAGCAATTGTCTCAGCCCCTCTCTTTTTTGCTGTTTTTAAGGCTTCATATACTTCTAAACTTTCTCCACTATATGAAATAGCAATTGCCAGATCTTCACTTTCAATATTGGCAGCTGAAGCCAATTGAGCATGGGTATCTGAATAATAAATAACTGTCTTCTTAATTCGCATCAATTTATATTGTAAATCTTTTGCAACCAGTCCGGAAGCTCCAATCCCGAATATATAAACATTATTTGCATTTTCAACTGCTTTTACTGCTTTTTTCAATTCTGCGGGAGATAATAAATTGATAGTATTTTTAATTACCTTTATATTATCATGGGCAAGTTTTTCCATGATCTCTTCAATTTCATCATCTACAGCTATATCATCGTAAACTCTGGTTTGAATTTTATTTTCAGCTTCCTGCAGATCTTTGATCAAAGCAATTTTAAAGTCCTGAAATCCCTGATAGCCAATCTTTTTTGAAAATCGAACTACTGAGGCCGGACTGCTGTCTGCTAACTGAGCAAGTTCTTTTACTGATAATTGAGCTACCTCTTCTTTATTATTTAATATATAATCCGCTATTTTTTCTTCCGTAGTGGTTAAATCTGCTAACATTTCTTTGATCTTTAATATAACTTTCATTAAGCATCACCTTTAATTTTAAATTTAAATTTCTCTCCTTCTTTAATTTTTTCGATAATTACTGCTGCTTTTCCTGCATCACCCACTACATTAATTTTTTCATCTGCGAGAAACCCTTTTTTTAAGATCTGGAGATCTCCTTCATATCTTTGATATTTATGATTATCAATTGTCACGGTATATTTAAATCTTTCGCTGTTATTATGGGCCTTAATGACATTTTTTTTTTTTTCCTTGCTGTTTCGGATCTAATAATATATTCTCCAGGATCCTGACGGTTTTTATGAATTAACTTCAATAATCTTTTTTCCTCCTGCGATAGATTTTTAGAAATTTTAATAGGAATAACTGTCATTTCTTTATTTATGGCTGCAAAATCTTTTAGCTCCTCTTTTGCAGTCCTGCTGTCTCCAATATAAACTTTATCAACTCCTAATTTTAATAAATCTTGAGCTGCTACCAGCGGTTCTAAAAATCTATGTTTTTCTAAAGTTGGAAGACCTTCTTTCAGAGGTGGTCTTTTTTTGAACTGTGCCGGAACAAAAGCAGCAACTTCAATATTATATTTTTGAAAAATTTTATTTTTCTTAACCAATAATTGTTCAGATAGTCCAGTTTCTTTTCTGGGATAAAAATTATGTGATGCTTCTAGATTATCTAAATTACCACCAAAATCAATTATCGATTTTAGGTCAGACTCCTCTAAGGTACTGGCGTTTAAATTGATCTTATAATCATTGTTCTGACTGAGTTCAGCTATTTCTTGATTATCAAAATCAAAGTCCAATCTTAAAGCATCAAAGTCAAATTCCTTTAAATTAAGTTTATCAAAATATTTTTTTGAGATATCTGCCGTTAAATTAAAATCTAGACGATTAATAGTTATCAGAAGCTCCCTGACTTCAGATAAAAAATTATTATTGACCTCAGGAATGTGCAGAGATAAAAAGACATCTTCAATTCCCAACTGCTTTGCTTCTTCGAGATAGTTTATATTTTCTTCTAAACTCAGATTTAGGCCGGCATAAACTGATATTCCTAACATATTTTTACTCCTTTCTAAATTATTATAAAAATCTAAAGGCTCCCACAATGTGGAAGCCTTTAAAATATTTTTACTGTAATTGGGCAACTTCTTCATCTTTAATAAAGAAATGGGTAACAACAAATCCACCTACATAAGCGATTACAAGTCCCATAAAATAACTGAGCATGGATCCCGGCTGCATTAAAGGAATAGCCGTTATACCGGAAGGTCCCCAGGCACCTGCCATTACATTCTGCAGCATGACAAAGGCTCCGCCAAATCCTGCGCCCAGACCAGCAGTAATAAAAGGCTTACCTAATGGTAAAGTAACACCATAAATTAAAGGTTCACCTATACCCAGGATCCCAGCTGGTAAGGCACCCGAAATTATCTGTTTTAACTTCATATTATTTGTCTTTTTAGCTTTAAGATAAATGGCAATTGCAGCTCCAACCTGTCCTGCTCCAGCCATAGCTAATACCGGGAACAAAGAAACTCCACCCATATTTTCCAACTGGATAGCATACAGTGGAATTAAACCATGATGCAGTCCCAGTAAAACCATAGGCAAGAACACAGCTGAGAGAACATAACCAGATATTACACTAATAATCGGGTTTTCAGAAGCTACAAGCAGTGTTAATCCTCCTACTAACCAGTCAGAAAGAACTCCTGACAGAGGCATGATAACAAAAATCATTGCCAGGGCCATAATCAGCATTGTTACTACCGGAGTAACTATCAAATCTAAAACATCTGGAATCATTTTTCTGACTCTTTTTTCAATTATTGATAATATATAAACTCCGATAATTACACCTATGATTCCACCTTTACCTGTAGTCAAGATTGAATTTAAGGGGACTTCTGCATCATACATTCCAAAAATCTGAGAAATTTCTGTTATCTGACTCATAACTGTCAGGGCACCAAGCATACCACCTAAACCTTCAGTTGCTCCAAACTGTTTAGCCGCATTAACACCTGTAAAAATTGCTAAATAGCCAAGGAAGGAGCCGCCAAGCAGAGATAAAAGAAGCTGGGTAAAGTTCCAGAACTCGCTTGCTGGAAGACTACCTGTATTCTGAAGGTTAGTTATCAAACCGGCAAATCCATTAAAAATACCAGCTGCAATGATGGCGGGAATAAGTGGTATAAATATTTTACCAATAGTTTTTAAAGCCTTTTTAAAACTGCTCTGTTTTTGGCCTCCTTTAACAGCAGCTTTATTTTTCTCCCAATCTTCTCCAACCTCAAGATTAGCTGAAATTTGATACTCACTTTTTAAGATATCAACACACTTTTTAGCTTTTCCAGGACCAACAACTATTTGTAGAGTGTCATCTTCAACAACACCCATCACACCTTCTACAGCTTTTAATTTTTTAATATTAACTTTTGAATCATCTTTAAGATCAACCCTTAATCTTGTCATACAATTTGAAGCTACAAGTATGTTTTCTTTTCCACCTAACTGTTGTACAATCTCTTTAACCAAATCTTGATTATTCATTGTACTCCTCCTAATGTGTATTTTATGATAGTAAAAATTAATTTAAGTAATTATTTATTATTTTGAACTGCATCAGCTAATCGTCCTTCATATTTTTCTAACTCAGTTTCAGCTTTCTTTTTATCCAGACCGGTATTAAGCATCATAATTGCGAGTTTAACATTATAATCTGTTTTTTCTAGATATTTTTCTGCTTTCTCATAACTCACCTCACTTACTTCCATAATTATATTTTTGGCTCTCTCAGCTAATTTTTTGTTTTTAACCTGCAGATCCACCATATAATTTTTATAAACTTTTCCTAATTTAATCATCGTGGCTGTACTCAACATATTTAATACCATTTTTTGTGCAGTACCGGCTTTCATGCGGGTAGATCCAGTTACAACTTCAGGACCAACAATAGGTGCTATAGAAATATCAGCAATTTTTGCTATTTCAGAATTCGGGTTACAGCTTAAAGCAGCTGTCTTAGCCTCCCTTGATTTTGCATATTCCAATCCACCTATTACATAAGGGGTACTCCCACTTGCTGCAATTCCAACTAAAAAATCATTTTTGCTAAACTTAATTTTCTGAAGCTGTTTTACTGCTTCTTCTTTGCTATCTTCAGCATTTTCAATCGAATTTCTAATTGCCTGTTCTCCACCTGCAATTAGCCCCTGAACCAGCTCACTGCTGACACCATAAGTGGGAGGGCATTCAGAAGCATCTAAAATTCCCAATCTGCCACTTGTTCCTGCTCCCATATAGATTAATCTCCCAGCATTTTTCAAAGCTGAAGTAATTAAATCAACTGCCTGTGCAATATTTTCCTTTTCTTTTGCTACTGCTAAGGCTACCTTTTTGTCTTCAGTATTAATTATCTTAATTATTTTTTCTGTATCTACTCTGTCAATATTTTTAGACTTTTCATTAATTGATTCTGTAACTAATTTGTCTAAATCATTATTCATATTTGAGCCTCCATTCATAATTTT
>JAXKWB010000086.1:0-7745 GCA_036172385.1 Halanaerobiales bacterium
AAAATAGAGTTTTTCTCAGCAAAAACTTTAAAATCATGCTGCCTAATTTCTTGATTTAATTTTAGTTTAAGATAAAAAAGCGAATCAGTATCTACAGGCTCAACTCCCCTAAAATGATCTTTGATTGCTTCTCTTAAGAGTAACTTCCTATTTTTAAGACGCTGTTTTAAAAATTTAATTCTCTTTTCTAAATAACCATGGTCAAGATAATAACTCAATAAATTATTAACCAAATTATCTCCAGCTGAAAATCTCTTTTCTTTAATTATCTGCTGGAAAAGATATTTATTTAAATTTGAGTTCAACTCTCTCTTCCTATTTTTAGACTCAGCTTCCAGATAGACAAGTCCTGCTTCTAAACCGGGAAAAACTCTGGAAAAAAGATCCTGAATTAAAATAATCTCGTTTTTATATTTTGACTCTAATAATTCCTGAATCTTGTTATTTTTTTGATAGAGTCCGAAATACTGATAGATTATAATTTTAAATTTAAGCATCTGGGCCAGCTCAAGCAGTGATTTAAGTTTTGAAAGACTCCAGTCTAACAGACTCTCTCCTACACTTTCATCACTAATAATTAAATAATCAATAGTATTATTTTCTAGAAATTCCATAAGACTATCATAATCAGCAGAACTCAAATTAATATTACTTTTCTCAACTGAACCCGCCGCTTTTCCCTGTTTTCTGCCTGTTTCAAATTTTTTTGTATAAAATGAGTTAAAAAAGGAACTATCACTAGTTTTAGTGAATAATAATTCCTTGTTTTCACCAATAACCGTACTAAAAATATCCTGCAGCTGTTCTCCGGAGCTGTAATATAATTTAGTTTTTTCTATTTCTTGATATTGCTTCTGCAGAAGCTTAAAATAACTGCTTTCCTGTTTTTCTATTTTACTAAAACTCTGTCCTTTAAATTCTGAATAAAAGCGGTCAAAAATTAAGTACCAGGCGTATTCCTCTAAAAATCCCCCTCCATTTTCAGGTCCACTAAAATCAATAATTTTTTGTGGTGCTGAAAAAGTTCTGGAAGTCAGAATTCTTAACCGCTGATCATCTCCATTACTCTTTAAAGCTGCAGCAGGAGCAATGTAACTCCCACTGCCTTCTTTTTTATAAATCAAGTTTTCTGCAGCTAAAAGGTCATATGCTTTAACTACAGTATCTGCATTAACATTCAGGCGGGAAGCAAGATTTCTAATTGAAGGCATTTTAGTATCAGGAGTGTATTTATCTGCAAGTATCTCCGCTCTAATTGCTTCATAAATCTGAGTATATAAATTTTCTTCTCCATCTCTGTTTAATTCGATTTCGAACATTTTGCTTCCCTCCAGTAAGTCAATTATATTAATATACCTTTTTAAAGATTCAACTATAATTTATTTGAATTATACAGACTCATTTTTTCGTTTAAAAAACTTAATCACTTCATGACCTAATAAGAAGATACCACCAGCCATAACAATTCTACCCCAGTCTGCTAAAGTGACTCCTGCAAAACCAAGAAACGAATTAATCGGTGAATAAATAACTAAGAGAACCACTGCAATTGAAATCAATATAGAATAAATCATTTTTGTGTTGCTGAAGAAATTCTTATTAAAAATACTTTCGTATTCATAGCGGCGCGACATAATATTAACCCACTGTAAAAAAGCAATTGTTAAAAATGAAATTGTAGTACCGCGTGCATAAAGTTGAGTACCTTCTCTAACTGCGTCTGCCTGACCATTAATAAATAAATAAAAATTGGTAAAGGCCAGCCCACCCATCAACAGAGCTAAAAATAATATTTCACTAAAGCTGTGCTTATTCACTATATGATCTTCCTGTTTTCGCGGTGGTGATTTCATTAAATGCTCAGATGCCGGATCAAAGGTCAGTGCTGTCAGTGGTAAAATCTCAGCAATCAGGTCAATAGAAAGAATTTGAATAGCTAAAATTGGGATTGGTGTTCCCAGCAGAGCTGCAGCTAAAAGACCCAAAAGTACAATTGTTAATTCAGCTCCGTTTGTTGTTAAAGAAGCAATAACAGTTTTCTTTAAGTTATTGTAAATATTTCTTCCTTCTTTAATCGCATAAACCAGGGTCGGAAAACTATCATCAAGTAGTATCAGTTCTGAGGCTTCCTTAGATACGTCTGTACCCATCTGTCCCATTGCTACTCCAATATGAGCACTCTTAAGGGCAGGAGCATCATTAACTCCATCCCCGGTTACTGCCACTATTTTCTGCTGTTCTTTTAAATTTTTAACAATTCTTAACTTGTTTTCTGGTGAAACCCGGGAGAAAATAAGTGATCTGTTTTCTTCCATGATCTCTCTTAATTTCTTTTCACTCATACTGTTTAAATCTTCACTGGTAAAGACAGGCACATCCTCATCATCAATAGAAAGTTTAATTTCTTTACCAATCGCCTGAGCTGTAATTGCATGGTCACCAGTCATCATATAAGTATCAATATGAGCCGCATGTGATTCCTGAATAGCCTCTCTGACACCTTCTTTAGGAGGATCAATCATCGCTACCAGGCCAAGAAAGATAACATCTTTTTCAATTTCTTCTAAAACATAGTCTGTCTCCTCATCTTCTAACTTCCGGTAGGCAATGGCTAAAACACGCATTGCATCTTTAGAGTATTTTTCATTTAATTTATTCAGTCTCTCTTTATCTGCTTCAGTTATTTCTACTACTTCTCCATCTTTAAGAATATGCTTTGAAACTGAAAGCACACTACCAAGAGCACCCTTCATCTTAAGATAGTTTCCATCTTCAAATTCTCGGATGGAGCTCATTCTTTTGCGGTCAGAATCAAAACTAAATTCGTGTAATTCTGGATTTTCTTCATCTTCTGTGGGAGAACGAGTACCAAGTTTTGTAGAAAGGGTGATTAGAGCAGCCTCTGTCGGATCACCGATTGCATACCAGCCCGGATGTTCATCATCAGGTTCATGAATTTCTGCATTAGAAGCCATAGTGGCAGCATCAAAAATAATTTCCATTTCTGCTATCTCTTCCTCAGTCAGCGGCTCCCCATCTTCTCCTAATAATTCTCCTTCAGGTTGATAACCAAGTCCAGTTACCTCATATTCTTTGCCATCAAAATAGACCTTTTTAACTGTCATTTCATTTTTGGTTAAAGTTCCAGTTTTATCAGTACAGACAACATTGGTTGAACCCAGGGTTTCTGCCGAAGATAATTTTTTGACTACTGCATTTTTACCAGCCAGGCGGTCAACTCCCTGAGAAAGAGCAACTGTAACCTGCATTGGTAAAGCCTGAGGTACAACAGCAACTGCAATACCAAGTGCATAAATTAGGGCAAAATTAAGACCGTAGCCCTGATAGATACTGATTCCAAATAAGGCCAGTGCAATAACAACTGCAAAAACAGCAATTTTATTGGCTACTGACTGCAGCTCAGACTGCAGAGGAGATTTTGATTTATCTTCTTCCTGAGTCATAGAAGCAATCTTACCCATTTCAGTATCCATTCCAGTTCTGACTACTACACCTTTAGCCGAACCAGAGGCAACTGTTGTTCCCAGATAAGCCATATTATCTCGGTCAGCCAGGGTTCTTTCTTCTTCAATATGATTAGACTGTTTCTCCTGGGGCATTGATTCCCCGGTCAATGAAACATCATTTGTTCTTAAATTAAATGACTCAATAATTCTTAGATCAGCCGGAATTTTATCTCCTTCTTCTAAAGTGATAATATCTCCTACAACTAGTTCTTCCTGCGAAATTTCTCCAATCTGATCCTCTCTAATCACTTTAGAAGGAGATTTAACCAATTTATTCAAAGAATCCATAATTTTTTCTGCTTTATATTCCTGCCTGAAACCAATTACTGAGTTAATTACCGCAATAATGACCATAATTGTACCATCACGATAACTCCCGATTGCAAAAGACATTACTGCTGCTACTAAAAGCAAAATTACCAGTACATCTTTAAACTGCAGCAGAAAAATTTTAGTTAAAGATTTTTTAGCTGTAGCCTGAAGAACATTTTTGCCATCCTGCTCCAGCCGCTTCTGGGCCTCAGACTGACTTAATCCTTTTTTGGAAGTTCCAAGTTCATCCAGGACTTCTTTCGCTTTCTTTCTATAAAACTCTTTTTCTGGCATTTGATCACCTCTTATATATTTTGAAGTAATTTTTAATAATACAAATTTACATTTAGATTAATTTTAACTCATTTATTCAGCCAGTGCTGAAACCAGTTCCCGACAGTAATCTGGAATATCCTTAACAACTCTGCCCCAGACAATATTATCATCTCTAAAAGCAGGCTGATCCACCCAATTACCTCCAGCATTAATTATATCATCTTTAATTCCTTCAGAACCGGTAGCACTTCCACTGACTATTCCGGCAGAAATTCCGACCAGGCCTGCATGGCAGATTAAACCAATAATTTTGCCTGCTTCATAATTTTTCCGAACTAATTCCACGATATTTTCATCTCTTCTTATCTTATCAGGAGTCCAACCCCCTGGAACTAAAACTCCATCATAATCTTCTTCTAAAACCTCTGCTGCTGTAAAATCAGCTTTTTTAGTCAGACAGCCGTGTTTACTGCTGTATACCTTATTTTTTTCCATTCCGATCACATCAACACTGGCCCCCTCTTCTTTCATTCTCATATATACTACCCAGAACTCTAAATCCTCATAGCCTGGACCAATTAACATTGCAATATTTTTACCTTTTAATTTCACTTTAATTCACCTCTTAGTTGTATTATTTTAGTACTTAAATATAATAATAACATTTTAGAATAAAATTTAAAGTTCGCCATTAACTAATTAATCTTAAAATTCTCAACCTGAAAATATTTTTCGCGCTCTTCTTTAGGCCCTGTCTCTTTTGCCAGCCGATAGATTTTATGGTTTAAAAATTTTTCATCCTCCTGTTCCAGCACATTTTTATCAAATCCTCCCAGAACATAATGACTGAATTTCCAGACCTGATCTTTAATATCCTGCGGGCTCCCCTCTGCAATAATTATCAGGGCATCGATTATTGAACCGGCAACTGAAACATCCTGTTTTCCGTAATGAGTAAGCTGATAAAATGTCTTATAAAGCAAGTCCCAGAAAGAAATATCCTCCAAAATAAAACAGAGTTCATCTTTTTCATTATAATAATAGGTGTTTTCTAAGTTGGCTACAGCAATCCTGGATAAAACCCAGCCCAGCTGGTTAATACAAAATATAGCTGTGTTGGGATCATTAATCCCCGGAGAAATTGCCCTCAAAGCAACCTCAGTTAACTTTAACAGGCCAAACTCTATATCATTTTTCTTACTTCTTTCATTACTGATTACAAGATTAGCGCGGATTTTATTTTTTATTTCCTCCAGCTTTTCTTCTCCAAATCTTTCAGATTCTTCTTCCAGCTGCCAGAATTTGAAAACAATTGTATTTTCGGTAACATAATCTCCAATCATTTTTTCGGCTCGAACTATAATATCATATTCATCTGCCAGTTTAGTTAATTCAAGATCATAAATAACCTGAATATAACCGCTCTGTTCAGGATGAAGTTCACAAAACTTCCGATCAAGCATTTCTTTTAAATTATCGGGAGAATCATTGCGTATCTGATCATTGCTGTTATTTCTGGCTTCAGTTTTATCTACAATCTCAATAACTTCATCTTTAAGACTCTCAATCAAAAGATTTACCTGAACTGAATTAGCTGCATGGTGAATAAAATAGACAAAATAACCCAGACAGATAATTGCTACAATAACACCAATCATTGCCGAAAAAATAATTGATTCTCCACTTCTCTCCAGGCTGTCATTAAGAAACAGGAGAGTCAGCATGGAATAAATAAAACCCGAAATAAAAATTCCTAATACTTTTAAAGTTACCTTATTTTTTAGAAAATCCTGCATTGTCCGGGGTGAAAACTGAGAAGAATACATTGTCAGTACAACCATAATCATCGAAAAAGATACTGTAATCATGGCAAATAATGAACCAGCTATAGTAGATAAAATTGTTTTTGAAAGATCATAAGAGGTAAAGAAAAATGAAGGCAGCACATTGACCAGAGTACTGCTGTATTGATGTTCGATAAATATAACAAAAATAGAAAGTAAAGTAGCAGAAATTGCATAAATTGATGGTATAAAATATATTTTATTTTCTATATTATGCATAAATTTGAGTTTCAAAAATTCCACATCCCTTTACTATACTAATTACTAATTTAACTAATAATTTTAATTTACCTTCTATCATTTTATTTCAACAAAATTACTAAATATCCTTTTTTCTTATTAAAAGTTGATAATAATTATTAATTTGATTATAATTAATTTAAAGTGTAAAAAAGTTAGAAAATAGGAGGCTGATAATATGAAATATGTTAAGTTGAATTCAGGTAATCAGATGCCGCTCTTAGGTTTAGGAACCTGGCAGTTAAGAGGTCAAGATTGTGTTGACTCTGTTAAGATGGCTGTTGAGATAGGCTATAATCACATTGATACTGCAGATGGTTATGATAATCATCAATCTGTAGGTAGAGGAATTAAGGAAAGTGGAATTGATAGAGATAAATTATTTATAACATCTAAAATAAAACCAGAAAATTTACATTATGAAGATATAAAAGCAGATGCTCAAAGATTTTTAGATGAGTTGAATCTTGAATATCTTGACCTTATTTTAATTCACTGGCCCAATAAAGATATCCCTCTAGAAGAAAGTTTAAAGGCTTTAAAAGAAGTTAAAGAGGAAGGGCTTGCTAAAAACATAGGGGTCAGCAACTTTACCATAAATCACCTTAAAGATGCAGTGAAAATATATCCTGATTTAGTCGCAGTTAATCAGGTGGAATTTCATCCCACACTTTATCAGAAGGACTTACTTGATTTTTGTCAGGAAAATAGAATTGTACTTACTGCTTACAGTCCACTCGCCAGAGGTGAAGTTTTTGAAAATAATGTAATTAAAGAATTGGCTGACAAATATAATAAATCAGCTTCTAAACTTACTCTTAAATGGCTAATTGATAAGGATATTGTGGTAATTCCCAAGGCAAGCTCTAGAGAACATTTAGAAAGCAATTTCGATCTTTTTGGCTGGGACTTACCAGCTGAAGTAAGAAAAAAAATGGATCAATTAAATAAAAATAATCGGATTATTAATCCTGAATGGGGAGAATTTGATTATTAAGATTATGTTGGTACCGGGTACCTGGAAATTTATGGAAATTATATCCAGAGTACCCGGTACTATTTTATTTTTGACTTAAAGCCTGCTTAAAAATATAATTAGCAAAATCAGCAGCAGCAGCTGGATGTTCTAAAATCTCATATTCAAGCTCTTCAAAGTTGCTTTTAAGAGCCTCCATCCGCTCAGGTATATCTTGACGAACATGATAACCTGCAAAAATAAAAAGAGGCAAAATATCAAACTCATCATATCCCTTCTTAACTAAATCCTCAATTACATTTTCCAGCTGTGGAGAAGCAAATTCCAGACAGGCACCTCTGATCTCAGCATATTGGCCGCTTAAATCAGCTGCTTCAGCCTGATCACTCATTACTGAAAGAGAACCAAATTCTTTTCCTTTTTTTGTTTCAGAATTTAGTTGAGTTAATTTCTGAATAAAACTTTTAAACTCCTGGTTACTTTCCTGACGTTTACTTCCATGGCTGACTACAACCAAGATTTTTTTTCTGTCCATTATAATTCCGCCTTTAATTTTTTTAAGGACTGATA
>JAXKWB010000087.1:0-11911 GCA_036172385.1 Halanaerobiales bacterium
AACTAAAACTAACAAATTAAAAAGTAAAAGACCCTACAAATAAGAAGATTGTAAGGTCTTTTACTTAATTTATAATGGTACCTGAGTACCAGAAAAAATTCAAACCGTTTACGCTTCCAAAATTTGGTTTCGTAAACGGTAGGTGTAGGTGGATCTAAATAAGAGTTTTTCTGATTTTAGCCGAAAATAATTCAGAAAATAATACTAATGATAAAATCATCATAAAAATTATTATTGCATCAGGCCATTTAAGCCCTAAAATAGCTTCATTTAACTGTAATCCGATTCCACCAGCTCCTACTAAACCAACAACTGTTGATTCGCGAATATTAATATCCCATCTATAAACTGCTGTTCCTACAAATGAAGGAAAAACCTGGGGTACAACCGAATAAATTAAAGTTGAAAATTTGGAAGCTCCAGTAGCTTTAACTGCTTCTACCTGTTTTTTATCAATTTCTTCAATGCTCTCATAAAGCAATTTTGAAACAAATCCAACCGATCTCAAAGAAATGGCAATTATTCCTGCCAGGACTCCTGGCCCCAGAATTATCACTAAAATTATTGCCCAGATCAAAGAACTTACTGACCGGGAAGTTACGATAATCAAAAGAGCCAGCTGTCTTAAAAGTGGATGGGGTGAAGTATTTTCTGCAGCCAAAAAAGCTACAAAGAGTGAAAATAAGATAGCAGCCGATGTTCCCAGAGTTGCAATAGTTATTGTATCCCAGATTGGTCTTAAAAGATCTATAAAATAAGGCCAATTTGGAGGAAACATTCTCATTATCAATTTTGATCCCTGTTCAACTCCATCATAAACAAAGGGCCAGATAGTTCGAGCTGAGATAATATTCCAGCAGTAAATAAAAAGCCAGATACCGGCTGTCCAGAACAAAATTTCCTTTAAAATCCTGCGTGTGCCTTTTAACTGCCAGTTATAATCTTTTTTAGACATTTTAAAACTCCTTTCTATTTAATAACCCCTTAATAACCCCTATTTTATCTTTGATCTAATAAAGGAAGAAAATAATTCTCCCAGAAGTACAATTGCAATCATCACAATTAATATAGCAGAAGCAGAATCAAATTCATAACGGTCAAAGGCCGCATTTAAAGTTGTACCGATTCCACCAGCACCAACAACTCCTATTACAGCCGAAGCTCTAAAGTTAATATCAAGTCGGTAAACAGATAAGCCAATAAAACGGGGTAAAATCTGGGGCAAAATAGCATAAGTCATCAACTGCGGCCAGGAAGCTCCAGTGGCTTTAACTGCTTCCACCTGAGTCCAGTCAATATCTTCAATTTCTTCTGCCAGTAATTTTGCCAGAAAGCCTATACTGCTGAATGTTAAGGTTAAAACTCCTGCCATTGGACCAAAACCAATAACTACTACAAAAAAGATTGCAATTACTACTTCCTGAAAACTCCTTGAGATGACTATCACTGCTCGAGAAAAATAATAAATCGGTTTTGGAGATATATTTTCTGCTGCCCCAAAAGCAAAAGGAATTGAAATAATTATTCCGAATACAGTTGCCACATAAGTCATTGTCAGACTTTCTAAAATCCCATTGACAATCGAATCCCAGCGGGAGATAAAATCTGGTCTAAAAAAATCCCCAAAATATTTTTGACTCCTGCTTAAACCAAGTAATATTCTCTGAGGATCAACTCTTAGAGAAACAAAAGTAAAAATTAAATAAGCTAGAACAAGTAAATATATTATTTTTCGTTTATTTTTATTCTTAATTAGATGAGGACGCTGCCAGCTGTAATTTTTGCTGCTCTCTGTCAGCAAGGTCATTACCTCCTTCAGAAGCTAAATTTTCTTGATCTTTATTCTTAAAGTTATTCCAGTCTTCTTCCCCATAAATTATGGTTAATGTGTCTTTATTTAAATCTGCTGGACTGCCGTCAAAAACAATCTTTCCTTTTCTCATTCCAATAATTCTACTTACGTACTCTCTTGCTAAAAGTACATCGTGAATGTTTATTAAAGCAGCAAGTTCCCTTTCCCGGGCCATTTCCGTAATTAAACGCATAATCTGGCGGGCAGTTTTGGGATCAAGGCTGGCTGTTGGCTCATCCACTAAAAGTAGATCTGGATTTTGCATCAACGCTCTTGCAATTCCAACCCGCTGTCTCTGGCCTCCTGATAGATGGTCTGATCGTTTATAAACATGCTCTTTTAGGCCCAATCTCTCCAAAATCTGATAAGCTTGATTAATATCTTTTTGTGGAAATCTGCGCAGCCAGGCTCTCCAGAACGATAAATATCCCAGTCTACCTGAAAGAACATTCTCCATAACAGTTAGCCTTTCAACCAGGGCATATTCCTGAAAAATCATCCCAATTTTTCTTCTTGCATTTTTTAATTCTTTTTTGTTTAGCTGATTAATCTCCTGATTCTGTAAAATTATTTCTCCTGCTGTTGACTCAACCAGACGGTTAACACAGCGAATTAAAGTAGATTTACCTGCTCCTGATGGACCGATCACTGCTGCAATTTCGCCTTTTTCCAATTCGATATTAACTCCCTGAAGAGCTAAATCTCCTCCCGGGTATTCTTTATGCAAATCATTAATTTTAAGCATTTAATTTCACCTCTCTATATAGGTACCGGGTACCTGGATATTTTTTCCAGGTACCCGGTACTATTTTTAAAAGCAAAAGCGGCTCTTTTAACCGCCTCTGCCACCCCAGCATTATTAAGACAATCTATTTCAATTTAAAGTCAGTAATTTCTACTTATATACAACTCCATTGGCTTTGTCAATTTTTCTAATAACTTCCCAGTATGTTTTGTAGTCAATTGGAATAAATTTATCATCTTCAAATTCTGCTGCTAAACTTGTTCCTGCCCAGTCAAAAGTAAAAAATGCTTTTTTGATTTTCTGGGCCAATCCAGGATGTAGATTATTTACATAAGAGTAAGCAGTAGTC
The DNA here is from genome assembly GCA_036172385.1 of Halanaerobiales bacterium. Classification (GTDB taxonomy): domain Bacteria; phylum Bacillota; class Halanaerobiia; order Halanaerobiales; family Halanaerobiaceae; genus Halanaerobium. The sequence continues at coordinate 2,947 of JAXKWB010000087.1, forward strand.
GGGAAAGTCTGAGACTTATAAATTGTTTTAATCCCTGACATATCAATTACCCCACTGTCAGCCATTCTGTGCATTACGGAATTGGCAACAGCTGCAACTTCGTAGTCACCATTATAGACACCCATAATCGAGTTATCATGACGGCCGCTAAATGTTGTCTGATAGTCTTCACCAGCTTCATAACCCATCTCGGATTTTAAAATTGCAGATGGAGCTTTGAAACCAGAGTTAGATGTTTGAGATACAAAAGCAACTGTTTTACCTTTTAAGTCTTCTAAACCTTCAAGCTCACTATCCTTTTGAGTAATAATTTCCATTTCATAACCAAAACTTCCGTCTTCAGCTGCCATCATTGCAAAAGGTTTAACTCCTGCAGTATTTACTGCATAAGGAACACTCCCAGTATTAATACCCGCAATATGAATTCTTCCTGCTCTTAAAGCTTCCAACTGAGCGGCATAGTTTTCAACTGCATAAAACATAACTTCTTTATCAGTCACTTCCGCCAGATGATCTAAAAAGTCTGACCAGGCCTTCTTATAAACTGAAGGCTCTTCGACGGGTGTATAGGAAAAAATCAGTGTATCAGGATTGATCCATTCAGATTCAGCAGCAGGTAGGTCAGCGACTAAATCACCATCATAATCCACAAATTCTTCTCCCAGATCACCAAAGTTCATTTCGGCTGCCATTACAAATCCACTGAAAAGAAAAACTGAAAGAATTAGTACTGTCACAACTATTCCATATTTTCTCATTAATTATTACCTCCAAGTGATTTTTGTTTTCCTCTTGCAATTAATATAATGACACATCAAAGTTACAGGAGTATTTCTGAATTGTTAAAAAATTGTAACTAATTGTTAAGATAATGTTAAGTAAATGTAATTTGTCTCATTTGTCTATATTTTTCTTGTACCAGGTACAAAACGGCCGTTTTGTACTGGTACCTAACACAGCAAACTTTTTTGCTTTTAAAGCAGGTATTATTCTCTTAATCACGAATTATTATTAATATAGCTTAATTTATTGGGCTATTTTTATTTGAACTCTGTTTTTAAATAAAGGCATAAAATTTTCTATTGAAACTTAGAAATTAAAATTACTACTGGAGGGAAGTATATGAAGGGAACAGTTGTTTCGACCTGGCTTAAAACTCTTAGCAAAACTTATGGAGAAGAAATAGTCAGCAGCGCAAAAAAGAAAGCGGGCTTTAAAGAAGATTTAATTATTACACCAATGACAACAATAGAAGATCAAAAAACAAAAGATTTAATGAAATATGTGGGGCAGGAGGTAGGTAAAAACCCTGGTGAAATCTGGCATGATATGGGGATGAAAAATATTGAAACTTTTTCTAATTGGTTTCCCTCATATTTCAGTAATCGTACTTTAAAAAACTTTTTAATGCTGATGGATACCGTTCATCTGCAGTTAACAGAGATGATTCCAGGAGCCAATCCTCCTCGCCTGCGGGCAAAAGAATTAAATGATCATAAAATAGAAATGACATATAAATCCGAAAGAGGAATGTACGATTATTTTTTAGGTCTTTTAGAAGGGAGTTCTTCATTTTTTAAAACTCCTATTGAAGTTGAAGAAATTGACAGAGGAACCCTGGAGGATGGACGAGATTTCTTAACTATACATATTAGCTTTGAAAAATCATTTAGAAATGAAAAGAAATACTTATTCTCTAAAATTATAGGGCTGGGCATATTTAAAAGTATTCCTGCTAAAATGGGAGTTACTGCTTTTGTTTTAAGCTTTGCCTTAACCTCCCTGCCTCAGTTTTCAGCAGATTGGACAATTAACCTGGGTGCAGCTGCTGGACTGGGTATTATTCTAGCTCTGGTCAGCAGAGTTTTAATGGCTCCTGTCAAAGCAATTGATGATGAGTTAAGTAAAATAGAAGCATTAAATCTTGATGATGAAAACAGACTAGAAACCTCTGATGATTTTGAAAAATTATTTAATAAACTGCGTCAGATAAAAGCCAAATTGCGAGAGGATATTCTTTTCCTAAAAGGTGGAACTGATGACATGCATAACTTCACTAAAGATTTCGTTGAGCTGGCAGAAGATATGGGAGAAGTTTCTGACAGTATTTCAACTGTTGTTGATGAAGTTGCTCAGGGAGCTCAGGCTCAGGCCCAGGAAACTGAAGAATCAGCTTATATTGTCAATCAAAATGTAGAGGAAATTGAAAAACTGGTTGAAGCCGGACAGGACAGCCGGGAAAACTTAGAAAATGCGGTTTCAAATATTCGCTCATCTACTCAGGCAGTTGTTGATGTTAATCAGAGAATTAGTGGTGTTCGGGAGGCTTTTGGTAATGTTAATCAGTTGGGAAAACAGCTTTCGGAAAAAATAGAGACCATCATGGAAATTGTAGATACAGTTGAAGATATTGCAGGTCAGACTAACCTACTTTCACTTAATGCTTCAATTGAAGCAGCCCGCTCTTCTGATAATGGTCGTGGTTTTACAGTAGTTGCAGAAGAAGTAAGAGAACTGGCGGAAGAATCTCAGCAGGCAGTAGAAACAATCAGAAAAAATCTGGGAGAGTTTACTGAACATGTTGAAACACTTAGCTCCAGTATTAGTGAGCAGTTTACCAATCTTGAAGCAAGCAATCAGGCTTTAGAGGAAGTTGCTGAATCAAGTAATAGTGCCACCAATGATATTGAATCTGCTACTGACCAGGTTGTAGATATCGTCAGCAGCCTAAATACTGAGACAAAGAAAATTAGAGAAGTCATTGAAAACTTCAATAATCTAGCTGCAATTGCTCAGGAAAATTCAGCTTCGAGTGAAGAAATGAGTGCCAGTGTTAATAATTACTCTGAAAAGATTAAAGAAATGACAGGTTATATTGAGCAGATGGAAGACTTAACAGAAAACTTCCGTAAAAACCTTAAAGGTTACAATGTCTAAAAAATTTAAAAAATGAGAGAAAATAGGACTGGACAAATGTCCTAAATATAAATAATAAAACCGCTCCCGGGATCTGCAGGCTTATCCAGCCTCCAATCGTTAAGAGCGGTTTTATTTTATTCTTCCAAATTATCTTTTATTACCTGTTCCCAGGCGTGCATATTATCTAAAAGCCAGGCAGCTGAGTCTTTTTTCCCCTGCTGATTGCTGAATTCGATTTTTAATAGTTCTCTATTCTTACTTTTCCCCAGAAAAGAATTAACCCTCTCTACTTTTTCAATATCATCTAAAGGAATAACTATATTCTTTTTGGGAACCCATTTTAAAAAATGGAGCTCATCGGGAGTCAATAACAGGGAACCATTACCCCGGAGTTGAGTTCTACCCTCTGATTTCTGACCAAAAAAATTAACTTCTCTGCTAAAATAAATTATTCTATCTTTATGGTAATTTGTAAATAGTTCTTCTGCCCTTTTTCTTTTAACAGCAGAAATTGTTCTACTGATAATAAAATACAGGACAGCTAAGAGAACTGGGATTAATAAAACAAAAGTTTTTTGATTGAAAAACTGCATAATAAACCTCCCTAAAGAGCTGATATTAAGTTAAAAAAATGATTTTCAAATTTTTTTAAACAACCTCTTAATTCGTATTTTATACTTCTTTTTTTACTGTGTTTACCAGGCTCCCTATCCCTTCAATTTCAATCTTAATTTGATCACCGTCTCTTAAAAAGACTTTGTTTTCTCTGGCAAAACCAACTCCTTCGGGAGTCCCTGTCAAAATAACTGTTCCAGGCAGCAGAGTCATATTATGAGATAAATAACTTACCAGCTGCTCTATCTTAAAAATCATATCCGATGTCTTAGACTGCTGCATAATTTCTTCATTTAAAATAGATTTAATCTCTAAATCACCAGCATCCAATTCAGTTTCGATCCAGGGTCCAAGCGGACAAAAAGTGTCAAATGATTTTCCCCTGGCCCACTGTTCATCTAATTTTTTCTGACAATCCCGGGCGCTGACATCATTGGCACAGCTATAGCCTAAAATATATTCATCAGCCTCAACCGCTTCAACATTTTTAGCTTTTTTAGAGATAATAACAGCCAGTTCTGCTTCATAATCAACCTCATCTGGAGCCAGTTTTGGTAAGGTTATCTCAGAATCTGAACCAGTTATACTGCTGGTAGCTTTTAAAAAAATCACCGGTCGCTCTGGTATTTTTGCCCCAGTTTCGACTGCATGCTGTCTATAATTTAAACCGATAGCTATTATATTGGGCGGCATAATCGGTGCTAAAAGTTTAACCTCTGCTAGATCTGCTGTCTCTTCTCCTGCAGAAAAATAAGAAAAAATATCTCCTTCCAGCTTAAATATTTTTTTATCTTTTAAAATTCCTCTCTTAATTTCATTATCTTTTTGATATCTAATAATTTTCATCTACTACTCACCTGCTTATTCTTATTTTATAAGTAAATATTGTCGATAACTTCTCTTAACTGAGCAACGATTTTTTTACTGCCAGCTATAAAAAGTGGTTCTCCTTCAATCTCAGTTTTATAAACTTCTCCTCCTGCTTCCTTAACCAATAATTCACCTGCTGCATAGTCCCATTCTTTAAGCTTAAACTCCCAGAAAGCATCAATACGACCACTGGCTACAGAAACAATATCAAAAGCTGCACTTCCAGAACGCCTGATACCTCTTATTTCTTTTAAGATTTTATTAAAAGGAACTAAATTATCCATTTTGGACTCTTTTTTATCATATGGAAAACCTGTAGCAATTAAAACAGAGTTTAAGGCTGTTTTCTGAGAAATATTGATCACGGTCCCAGATTTATAGGCACCTTTTCCCTTAATTGCAGAATAAATCTCATCTAATTCTGGAATATAAATAATTCCCATTACAACTTCCTCTTCATATTTTAGAGCAATAGAAACACAGTAAATCGGATAACCACTGGCATAATTATTGGTGCCATCCAGAGGATCAATAACCCAGGTATATTTACTGTTTTTATCAGAGTAATCACTTTCCTCTCCCATAATATTGTGATCGGGATAATACTTTTCTATTTTTGCTCTAATCATATCTTCACTTAATAAATCAATTTCAGTTACAAGATCAGTTAATGTACTTTTAGTATCAACTTTAAAGCTTTCCTTTTTCAATTTTTCTTTCTGCATTTTCCCAACATTTAAAGCCCATTCTTTTGTCAGAACTGATGCATCTACTAAATTTATCAAATTAAAAAACACCTCCATCTATAAATTCTATTTAATATAATTCTATCAGATAAATTTTATGATTACAATTTACAAATCATCTGGTAGTGAGGAATATCGTCTTCTAAATAGCGGTCTGAAACTACTTTAAATCCCAGTTCCTGATAAAAGTTAAGTATATATTCCTGGGCAGAAATCCTGACTGCCTCTGAGTCGAAATTATTTTTTATAAAAGCAACAGCAGCCTCCATCATTTTAAAGCCCAAACCTTTTCGCCTGTATTCTTTTTTAACCAGCACCCTGCCAATAGAAGCTTCCTGATATGAGATTCCGGGCGGAATGATTCTTAAATAAGCTGCAATCTGGTTTTGGTCCAGATAAAATAAGTGAAAAGAATCCTGGTCCTTATTATCACATTCCTGATAAGGACAGTTTTGTTCCACAACAAAAATATTAATTCTGGCTTCAATAATCTTATATAATTCTTGTTTGTTCAGTTCGGAAAAACCTTTTATATTTAATTCCATAATCTACTCCTTTGTAAGATAAATATTTACTAGATTTATTATTTACTAAAATATTTTTCAACATCAACACTTTTTTTGGCTCTGGAAAAATAATACCCCTGATAATAATTACAGCTATTTTTGATTAAAAATTCTAATTCTGCTTTAGTCTCTACACCTTCGGCTACTACCTCCAGATCTAAATTTCTGCCCATCATAATTATTGTCTTTACTATATTTAAATTGCTGCGGTTGTGAACAAAAGATTTATCAATTTTTAATTTATCCAGAGCAAAACGATTTAAATATTCTAAAGAGGAATATCCTGTACCAAAATCATCAATAGAAATCCTAACCCCTAACTTCTTAAGACTGTTTAAAATTTCTATAGTATATTCTATGTCTTTAATTACTGTTCTCTCAGTTATCTCAAGCTCCAAATACTCTGGCTCAAGCTGATGTTTATTGAGTAATTTATCTATTTTCGAGACAAAATCATCCTCCTGAAACTGCTGAGGTGCAATATTAACAGCAGTAATTAAATTATGATAGCCTTTGTTATGCCAGATTTTAAGCTGGCGTAAAGCTTCATTTAACACCCAGTCTCCCAGACTTAAAATCATTCCACTTTCCTCAGCTAGTGGTATAAATTTTGCCGGAGATATTATACCCTTTTCTGGATGCTGCCAGCGAATTAGGGCTTCAACTCCTATAACTTTATTTGTCTTAGTTTCAAGTTGGGGCTGATAGTGAAGTTCAAACTCTTCCTTTACTAAAGCCTTTCTTAACTGACTTTCTAAATTTAACCTACCCGAAAGTTGTCCCATCATTTCTTGATCAAAAAACTTAATATTATTTTTATCATCAACAAAATGCAGAGCCAGCCTAGATTTTCTAATTAATTCTGAACATCCATCCTGATCATCATTGACGGCAATTCCGAGTTTCAATTTTAAATAAATTAGATTATTATTAACTTCGTAAGGTTCTGAGAGATTGTTTAATACTTCACCTGCATATTTTTTGATTTCTTCTTTGTCTTTTTCAGAAGCAAAGTAAAACACAAAATCTTCGCTTTTACGGGCAATTGTCATTTCCTCAGATAAATTTTTACCTAACCTCTGATAAAGTTCCTGCAGGATTTCATTACCTTTCTGATAACCATAATTACTGTTAACTAAAGTTATATTGTCTGTAATCAGGGTAAATAAATAAATCTGTTTATCATTTTCTATATTTTTCTTTAAACTTTCCGAAAGATTATTCTCCAGAAAATTCAAATTAGGCAGTCCAGTCAGGGGATCATTATAGGTTAATTTTTTAATTCTATTGATCATTTGATTAAAACCGGCTGCCAGACTTCCAAATTCATCTTGACTATTAATATTAAGTTGAAAATTAAGCTGTCCTTTTTCAACTCTTTTAAATGCTGAAACTATCTGTTTTAAATTTGCATTTATGTAATTTGAGATATCAAATATAATTAAAAATATAATTAAAATAATAATAGCAAAGGTAATTAAAAGAAGATATATAGTCTCATCTCTAATATCTTCAATTTTAGCTAAAAGCCTATCCACAGTACTGTAATAACCGCTCTGATAGCCACCAGAACCTACAAACATATCAGTACCATCAATTTTTTGGACATAACTATATTTAGTTTCCAGCATACCATTCCGCGGATTATGATAAAGATAACTAAGTTGGCCCTCTCCATCTTTTTGAATAATACTAATCATTTTTTTTACTATCGAGACACCATTAATTTCTAAATCAATCCTATTTTTACCTTCTAGAGCCTGTGTTGGTGGTAAAGAAACAGTATTCCCCTCTAAATCATAGATATAAAAATATATATCTTCAATATATATATCATCATTTAGTTCTGCCAGCAATGTTCTCATCTCTGACTCAGTTACTTCTTGACCTCTATTCCTTTTTTCCTCAAGCCTTAAATGATAAAATTCAGATAAAATTTCTGCTCTACTTTTAACAAGAGTCTCATATTTATCATATACTTTTTCTAATAATTCTTTTTCAATCAGCTTCTGATTTTCGGACGCAAGATTTCCAAACTGAAAAACAATAATTGTCAGCAAAAAAATCATAGCTAAAATAAAGCTAAGCCCAATACCAAGTAATATTTTGTTTTGTATATTCAAATCTTTTAGTATTTTCATTATTATCTCCTATTTATATACTTATTCGCATATTTGAGATATTTTATACAAATTACTAATTTAATTATAACAGAAATAATTACTTATATCCATTGACAGGTTATACTACTAAAACTTTCTACAATTAAATAAGGGTTGAATTTCAGTTTGATTTCGGAACGTATACACTGGCCATAAAAAAAAACAGCCACAGGGGCTGTTTAATATACTTAGTCATTTTTTTGATTTGAATTTTCCTTATTTTTCTCTTTAATCGCCTCTGACATTGTCTTTTTTAGAGTTTCCATCATATCTTCTTCACTATCAACACCCATAACTATGATATCCGGGCTGCCGCCAAAAAAATGATCAAAAATCTCAAATACTAAAATACCTGCTAATAAAACAGCAATCCCTAATTCGATTCCAAATTTTAAATAGATAAGTGTAAAAGCCAGGGCCGAAAGAAAACCAATAATATATGACAGTTGATTTCTATGCTGAGTAATAAACATTGAGAGAAGATCCTTTAAAACTGCTAATTTTTTCTTGATAATATCACTTCTCCTTTAAAAGTTTTTCCATAGAGTACCTATATAATATCAATCTTATTTTTAATTGTCAAAATTAGAAACGAAATATTTCATGCTGGTTTTCTTTAATTCTTCTGTTGAATATAAAACTTGATAATCTTCAATCTGATATTTTTTAACCAGCTGTTTAATCTTTGTTTCCAGTTCCTCTTTATTTTTAGCGTGCATCATCGCATAAAAATTATAGGGCCAGTTTTGATAAGTCTTGCGCTGATAACAGTGGCTTACTGTTTCCATCTCCGAAATCTCTTTTCCAGCTTCATCAATCTCCTGTTTACTAAAATGACAGACAAACATTCCATTTGCCTGATAACCCGAATCCCGGTGGTGTAAAATAGCAGAAATTCTTTTTAAAATTTTTCTTTCCTTAAGTTTCTGCAGTCTTGTTAAAAGTTCAGTTCGATCGATATTTAAATCCTCAGCTATTTTTTGATAAGGATTCAAGGTCAGCGGTATATCAGTTTCTAAAGCCTTAATTATCTTTCTATCAAGTTCATCCACAATCTCCCCAAAATCTTTATCCGAAATATTATTCA
>JAXKWB010000088.1:0-5951 GCA_036172385.1 Halanaerobiales bacterium
AATTAGTCAAAATTGGACAGCATTTATTTAATAATTCACAAAAAATCATAGTATTTATTAGCTAGAATCTTGCAATAAAACAGAGCTTTTACTATACTTAAGATAGATAAAATTTTTGGAGGTGATGCTAATCACTGCTCAAAATAATAATAAGAGAAAAAATAATGAAAAAGATGGGTCTATACCTTTTATTATCAGCAGCTCTTACCTGGTAACTTTTTTATTTATTAGATTAGCTGTAATGATCGCTGGTTCTGCCGGCAGTGCAGCGTCAACTGCTGCTAAAACTGGTGATTTGCAATTTTATATTGGTTCAAATATAATTCTTTTTGGATATCATATTCATCATTTATATATTGGAATACTGCTAATTGCTCTGGCAGGTTGGTTTTCCATTACTAAAACAGAATTTGTAGACCGCAGAGATAATGCTTTGATTTATGGAATCGGACTGGGATTGTTTATGGATGAGATAGGTTTACTGTTAAGCTGGGGGGATTACTGGCACAGTACAACTTATCTCTTAAGTTTACTGCTCGGAGGTATATTTTTGAATATAATATTTTTTCCGGATTTTTGGAAAGATTTGAGATCACATCTGGGAGAATTTAATCCTAAAAATAAGATCCTAAAACATTATAACTCAAGTGCTTTAGTTTCGGGGGTGGATAAATTGGCAGATGAGGCAGATAAAACTGGTAAAGTAACGCTGATATTTTCAGGTTTAATTTATGTAATTGTTGGAATGTTGATTATTTCTAACCCAGAACTAGTTTATTACTGGGTTGCAGGAGGATTTTTCCTTCAGGGTTTAACTAAGTTTGTGGAAGCCTGGAAAGCTTAGGATATATCAATGGAGCCGGTGACAGGACTTGAACCTGCAGCCTGTGGTTTACGATACCACTGCTCTACCAATTGAGCTACACCGGCTTTTTTCTCCTAAAAAGCCAGTACTATCCCGCCTTCGTTGGCATAGACAGTACTGATTCCAGCAGTTTCTACAATAATTATTTCTCTGAAATTATATTTTTCTGAGGCCTTTTCTTTTATAAATTCTGCTTTCTCTAAAGCATTACAGTGAGCAATACCAAGTACTTTTTCTTCTAGATTTTCTCCCTTTTCCCCAATTTTTTCTATCAGCTTTCTAACCGCTCTTTTACTACCTCTGGCTTTATCAACAAGAGTTATAGTCCCCTCTGGAGTAGCTCCCAGAACAGGCTTTATATTAAAAAAGGAAGCAATTTTCCCTTTTAATCTTCCCATTCTTCCTGATTTAATTAGATTATCTAGAGAATCAAGCACAAATAAAGTCTGCATTTCCTTAACATATTTTTCAGTCTTTTCTACAATTTCTTCTTTCTTAAAACCAGCCTCAATTAATTCACCCAATTTATAGGCAATCATTGTTTCTCCGGCAGAAGCACTGAAAGAATTGAAAACTTTAACAAATTTATCTTCAGCCTCTTCCTTCAGCATTTCCTTTGCCAGGACAGCATTCTGATAGGTTGCACTCAATTCTTTAGAAAGAGTTACCACAAAAATATCTTCGTATTTACGGTATAAATCTAAAAAAGGACCTGGACCAGGACTTGCGGTTTTGGGAGCCTCACTGCTATTACGCATTGAGTTTAATAATTCTTCTCGATCAAGATCTTCATTATCTACAAAATGCTTATCTCCCACATCTATAGACAGTGGTGCTGTTGAAATATTAAATCTTTTTCTTAATTCCTCTGTTAAATCACAGCAGCTGTCAACTATTATTTTGAAATCCATAGTATTGTATTACCTCCACTATATAATATTTTAAGAATTTAAACTTATTCTTTTATATAATTTTATCTTTATTATCAGTAAAAATCAACCAGTTAATTCAATTTTATTTTTAATTTAAACTAGAAAAACCCCGGCTAAATTAACAGCCGGGGCAAGTTTACATAATTATGTTTTAATTATATAAGGTCAACATTCTCTGCCTGTGGTCCTCGGTCGCCTTCAACAATTTCGAATTCAACTTCCTGACCTTCTTCTAAAGTTTTGAAACCTTCCTGCTGAAGAGCAGAGAAATGTACAAATACATCATCGCCATCTTCTCTTTCAATAAAGCCATAACCTTTTTTCTCATCAAACCACTTAACTTTTCCTGTGTAAACCATATTAATATCTTCCTCCTAAAATTTAAGCTGAGTATGTGTAACTAGTTTAGAATACTCAGTGACTTAAATATATCATTTGATTTCTTATTTGTCAAATTTTTCTGATACAATTTTAAATTGGCTATTTATAATTTAAATCTGGAAATTGAATCTGACAACTCTTCTGCCATCTCTGCCAGCTCCTGGGAAGCAGTAATAATCTCATCTGTCGCTGCATTCTGTTCCTGACTGGAAGCTGCAACTTCTTCGGCATTGGCTGCTGCAGTTTCACTGGCTGATGCAATCTCTCTAATTGCTCTCTCTACATCTTCACTATTTGCTGCCATTTCTGCAGCTTTATTATTTATATTGGTTATTATTCGGCTTAAAACTCCTGCTGTATGTTCAATCTCCTCAAATGCTGTTCCACTTTCCTCAATTGAACTAACACTGGAATCAACAACTTCTCCTGTTTCCTCCATATTTTCTACCGAAGCCTCTACATCCTGCTGGATCTCTGCTATTAATTCTGTAATCTCATCTGTTGCCTGATTTGATTCCTCAGCCAGCTGTCTTATTTCGTCTGCTACAACTGAAAAACCTCGTCCAGCCTCTCCTGCTCTTGCAGCCTCAATTGCTGCATTTAAAGCAAGCAGATTTGTCTGCGAAGATATGTCTTTAATCAAACTGACAATTTCTCCAATTCTCTGCGAAGATTCTGCCAGAGAATGAACTGCTTTTTCTACCTGTTTTGAATTAGCTTTAACTTTGTTGACTTCAGCTGCAGACTTGTCAATTGACTGATTACCTTTTTCTATATTTTCCATCACATTTACTGACTGTCTATCCATTGCATCAGAAGAAGTATTGATCATTGTAATCTGTTTGCTTAATTCATCCATAGTTGCAGAAGTTTCCTCAACCTGAGCCGACTGTTCTTCAGTGTTAGAAGCAACTTCCTGAATAGCTTTACTTACCTCATCTGCACTTTCTCCAACCTGATTTCCACTGGCAGATAGTTCTTCACTTGAGGCTGCAACCCGATCTGAAACAGCCTTAACATCCAGAATCATTGATTTTAGGTTATTGATCATTTCGGAAAATGAACCCGCAAGTTTACCAATTTCATCTTTTCGCTTTAGATATTTATCCTCAATATTAATGTTGAAATTACCGGCTGCCAGTTTCTGGGCAGTTTCAGTAACATAGTTTAGTGGATTTGCTATGTAGGAGGCAATAATAATTGTAACTATTATTCCAATTATTAAAGCGACTAAAGCAATAATTAAGCTGATATTTCTTAAATTAGCAAGTTCACTCATAACTTTTGACCTGTCTGCTGTCATAGCAACAGACCAGCCATTGATAGCTACAGGATGATAAGCCATTATTTTTCGCTGATTATTAAATCTATAATGGACTGCTCCACTTTTTCCTGCAATCATTTTATCCGTAATTGAAATAAGATCCTGATTGCTCTCGGCCAATTCTTTACTCGCTATGTATTCCTGTTCTGGATAAGCAATAGTATTCTTATTTTGATTAATTATCCATCCATACCCGGCACCGTTGATGTTCATCTCAGTAATTAACTGCTGCAAATATTCAGTAGATACAGTTCCAATTAATACGCCAACCTGTTCTCCCAGATCCACAATAGGTACCGCAATAGAAATCACATTAGCCTCAGTTAATTGACTGGGACGTGCATTTGAATATGTAACTTCATTTGTTTCTAGCGCCCGCTGAAAATAATTTCTGTCGGAAACATTAATGTTTTCCCCACCAACCACATTGGCTCTGCCATCCGGTCTGGCAACAATGAGGTTTTCTAATTCCGGATGATTTGATTCTTTGAGATATCTTTCCTGACTGCTCCACATCATAGTCTGAACATCATTAGAGTCAGCTAAATCTTTTAAAAATACTTCCATCCCCAGCAGCCATTGATTAATGGTATTAGAATTCTGTCTCGCACTCTCTTTAGCACTTGACATTATTGTTTCTTCTAAAATATTTGTTGATTGGTCATATAAAGTAAAAGCTGTTCCACCAACAATTATTAAAATTAATATTGAAATTGCCAGCAGCATTTTTCCCTTAATTGAATTTAACATTTATAATCCCTACCTTTTTTCTATGTGATAGTAAAATTATATCATACAGACTGAATATTGCAATCAATAGAAATAATAGATTCTAATTCATTTATTGGCATCGGTCTATAATAATAGTATCCCTGAACAAAATCACAGTTCAGTTCCTTCAATATTTCCAGTTCTTTTTTTTCTTCTACTCCTTCTGCAATAACCATAAAATCAAGTTCATGTGAAAGCTCAATTATCTTCTCAGTTAAGATTCTGGTTTTTCTCTGATCTAAATTACGAATAAAAGACATATCAATTTTCAGCATATCAATCGGTAGTTTAGCTAAATAGGAAAGAGAGGAATACCCCTTACCAAAATCATCAAGAGAAATATAAAATCCAGCTCTTTTTAATTTGCTTAAATTTTCTAAGTCCCTCTCAGCTGCATCCAGAAAAATAGATTCTGTAATCTCAAAATCAATCTGATCAGGGCATAATTCTCTTTTTTTAATTAAATCATCTAAAAAAGTAATTAGAGAATCATCTTTTAAATCATAAGCAGATAAATTAATTGAAATAATTTTTTCTGATTCTCTCAACACTTCATTCTCCGAAAATTCTTTAATTACTCTTTTAATAACCCAGCGGGTAATTTGAGTTATTAAGTTGCTCTGTTCAGCAATTGGAATAAAATATCCAGGTGAAATCTGGCCAAATTCTGGATGCTGCCAGCGAAGTAAAGCTTCCAGTGCTACTATCTCTTCACTTTGTAGATTGATTTTAGGCTGATACACAAGATTTAACTCTCCCTTATCTACAGCTTTTCTCAAATCATTTTTTAACTGATTATTATTTAGCTTTTCAAAATAAATTGTCTGATCATAGATCTGATAAAGTTTGTTGGTGTCTTCAATTGTATGCATTGCATGATGAGCTCTGGTAATTAAAGTTTTAGCATCATCTCCATCCTTAGGATAAATAGTAATGCCCATTTTAAAATTCAAAAAATAATCAATTTTATTTTCCTGCCAGAGTCTTTTAATCGAATTTAGAATCTCCTCTGCCTTAGCTTTGATTTCTTCTTTTTTAGCTATATTTTTAAACAATAGCAGAAATTTATCTCCGTAATAATGACTTATTAAATCCAGTTCCGAATCATCTTTTAGTACATCTGCAATTTTTTGGGCAGTCTGATTTCCGTGCAGTGAACCGATTACATTAGATATATTATCCATATCTATTACTTCAAGGTAAAAAACGGAAAATTCCTGCTCTTTCTTAGACTCTTGAAAAGTTTCAATCTGCTGCTCCAACTTTTCAGAAAAATATTTTTCATTGGGTAAATTAGTAAAGTCATCATAATAAGCTAACTGATATAACTTATTTTCCAACTTTTTTTCTCTGGTTATTTCTGTAGTAGTTCCAATTACTTTTACTGCTGTCCCGTCATCATTTTCTAAAAATCTACCACTATGTTTGATATAAATATATTGTGAATTATTTTTTACCCTAAAAACATTTTTATATTTTTTGTTTTTACCTGTCAGGAAAAGATTCCACATTTTCTGAGCCTGTTTTCTATCTTCAGGGTGAATATATTCTTTGATTGATTCAATTGGTCCCTGTCGGGTATATTTTTGATGAATATTTAACTTGTTCTGAGCCCAGTAAGATAAATATAATTCTTCCTGCTGCAGATCATATTCCCAGATACCAACATCTATCATAT
>JAXKWB010000089.1:0-13396 GCA_036172385.1 Halanaerobiales bacterium
TCTAAATTCAGCTTCCGGGCTGGATTTAAAGTAACCATCTTAAATATCTCTGGCAGTGATAATTCTGTAACTTCCATTAAATTCCTAACTGCCTGATCCAGGGTTAAAACACTGCCTGCAAGTACACCTGATTCAAGTCTGGCAGCCCCATCCTTAACTATAACTTTCTGGCCGCCCAGCTCATATTCGCCTTCCTTAAGTCCTGTGGCCTCCATCCCATCTGAAACTAAAATCACCTTATCAGCACCTTTAGCCTGAATGGTAAAGCGATCAACAGCCTGATGATGATGAATTAAATCAACTATCAACTCAACTGTAGCTTCAGAATCAAAAGCAGCTCCAACAAGTCCCGGCTGTCTGTGATGCAGACCGGTCATCGCGTTATATAAATGAGTAAAGTGATCCATTCCAGCCTGATAAGCCTGCTGAAAATCTTCATAACTTGCTGCTGAATGGCCGGCCGAAGCTGTAATCTTCTGCTGATGCAGTTCTTTAATTAACTCTACTGCTCCTTCTACCTCAGGGGCCAGGGTTACAATTTCTACTACATCATAATAATCTCTTAAAAGCTCAGGCTCAGGTTTGGCTAATTCTTCGCTATTTTGGGCTCCAATGTATTCAGGACTAATAAAAGGCCCTTCTACATGAGTTCCTAAAACTCTGGCGCCGCTGGTACCATTTTCCTTAGCCTGCCTGATATTTTTTAAAGCAGCCCAAATATCTGCTTCAGCCATGGTCATTGTAGTTGGCAGAAAAGAAGTCACTCCATGTGCTGCTAAAATATCACTAATTTTATTTAACGCTTCAGGTGAAGCATCCATGGTGTCAAAACCACCGCCACCATGGATGTGAGTATCAATCATTCCTGGAGCCAGATAACCACCTTCAGCATCAATTACTTCCATTTCCGCTTCAACTCTCAGCTGATAGGAAGCAAGCTTTTCTATTTCTGCACTTTCTTCGTTAAAAACTAGAGATCCATTATTTATAACTTTATTTTCGAGAATTATATTTGCATTTTTTATTAATTTCTTCATTATTTTCACCTCTACCTATAATTTATCTTAATTGAAGCCAGAGTTAAAGCAAATTAATTACATTTTCTCCTGCTTGAGATAAATTATAATTGGCTTATTTATTCGCCCTCTTGATCAGTTTCGGTATCTGATTCCTCTTCTTCATTAAGCTCTGCATAATTTTCGGATTCCAGCTCTGCAAATTCTTCTAATTTTTCTTTAACTGCAGTGTGAACTTCTTCTGCGCCCTGTTTTAACATAATCTCTAGTGCCTGATCGATTTCTTCAATGCTGTAAAGATTAAATTTGCCTTCTTCTACTGCGTCAAGAACTTCCTGATCCAGCATCAAATTATCCAGGTTGCGGTGGGGAATAATCACACCCTGTTCTCCTGTTAAACCTTTGGCCTGACAGACCTTAAAGAATCCTTCTATCTTTTCATTGACTCCACCAATCGGCTGGACAACACCCTTTTGATTCATCGAACCTGTAATTGCAATATCCTGACGAACTGGAATCTCAGCCAGTGAAGAAAGTAAAGCTACTACCTCAGCACAGGTGGCACTATCTCCATCAACCCCACCATAACTCTGCTCAAAGGCAATAGAAGCTGTTAAGCTTAAAGGAGCATCGTGGGCATATTTACCACCTAAATAACCGGTTAAAATCATGACACCCTTACTGTGAATCCGGCCGCTCATCTTTGCCTCCCGCTCAATATTGATTACGCCTTCCTTACCTAAATAACTGCGGGCTGTGATTCTGGCAGGGCGGCCAAATGTATAATTACCTGCCTGATAAACTGAAAGTCCATTAATCTGACCTACTTCTTCCCCACTAACATCAAGCAATAGATGATCCCGGTCAATCTGTTCCTGAATTTTTTCTTCCAGTAAATTGGAACGTCTTTCTTTTTCGTCAATCGCTTTTTTAACCGAACTGGCACTGACAACATCTTCATCAAAACTCTCAGACCAGACATCTGATTCAATTAAAATTTCTATAATTTCGTTAAATTTAGTTGAAAGTTTTTCGCGATCCTGTGTCAGCCGGGAGCTGAAATCAATCATTGATGCTACCGCTCCGGCACTAAACTCTTTTAAGTCTTCTCGATTAATTACCGAAGAAATAAAATCGGAGAACTTAGCTATATTTTCGTCATTTCTTTCCATTTCTGTATCAAAATCTGCTTTAATCTTAAACAGCTCCGAAAATTCATCATCAAAATTATAGAGTAAATAATAAATATAAGGAGAACCAATCATAATCACCTTCAGATCAAGTTCAACTTCTTCTGGTTTAAGAGTGATTATTGGTACTCTTCTGTACTGCTCACCTATATTTTCAACTGTAATCTCCTGGTTAATCAGAGCCCTTTTTAAAGTGTCCCAGCAGAATGGATTGGTCAGCACATCTTTAGCCTGGACTATTAAAAATCCACCATCCGCTTTATGAAGTGAACCACTTTTAATCATGGTAAAATTGGTAGTGATTGTCCCAAACTGACTCTTACCTTCTATCTTACCAAAAAGATTATAATAAGTTGGATTTTTTTCATAAATTACAGGTGCACCTTCCGTCTTACTGTTATTTACGAAAAGATTTATTTGATAACGGATAAAGAAATCCCCATCATCCTGCTGCTGCATAGCCATTAATGGATTCTGCGATTTCTGCTCATCATTCCGGAATTTATCAATATTATCTACAATATCTTCCTGAACCTCTTCTAAATAATCAACTATTTTCTCACTGTCCTCATATTTGTCCTGCAGATGACAGATTATGGGCTGAACTACAGAAATTCCTATCTTTTTTTCCAGAGCTGCCAGTTCATCCTGAGCTTCCTCTTTAATAGAGCGAATTTTCCTCATGACCTGCGAAATTTCATTCTGTATTTCCTGGCTCTCACTGCGAATCTTTTTCTTCTTTTCCTCATCCATATCCTGAAAATCTTCGCGTGAGATCGGTTCACCATTTTCATCAATTGGCACTGGTACCATACCCTGAGAGGTGTTCTGCAGCATAAAACCTCTTTCCCGGGCAGATTCTTCAAATTCCTGCATCACCTTATTTGATTTAGGTTGATACTGGTTTAAAATTTCTTTTCTTTCCTGCTCATATTCTTCCCCTTCAAAGGCCCGGGGAATCTCTTCCTGCAGTTCTTCTACAATTTTTTCCATATCATCCTTTAAATCTTTACCCATTCCAGCCGGCACCCGCATTACTCGAGGTTCTTCCGGCTCGGAAAAATTAAAAACATATAATATATCTTTTGGCTGTTCCATTTCTGCCGCTTTTTCCTCTGTCATATTTTCCGCATAAGTTGATTTTCCAGTTCCTGATTCTCCTGCCATAAAAATATTATAGCCTTTTTTATTAACTCTCATTCCAAAGTCAAGCGAATCAGCAGCTCTATTCTGACCAATAATTTCTTCATCAATCGCCGACAGTTCTTCTGTTGTTTTAAAATCCAGTTCCTTTTCATCAAAATTGTAATCTAGATTAGAAATATTAATTTTATATTTTTCCATTTTACACACACTCCTTTAAT
Organism: Halanaerobiales bacterium; assembly: GCA_036172385.1. Lineage (GTDB taxonomy): Bacteria > Bacillota > Halanaerobiia > Halanaerobiales > Halanaerobiaceae > Halanaerobium. The sequence goes on from JAXKWB010000089.1 coordinate 3,571, forward strand.
TCCGACTATTGAAATTAAATTATCCCAGAAAATTCTGATATTTCTCTTAATATATAACTTTCGACAAAAATTAAATATTTCCTGCCTGCAAAATGCTACTTATTAGATTCAGGTCAGGAAAAAATACTGCTGACAGTTGAAAACATTTGCTAATTAATATAAAATGAAAATAGAGTATGTTATTTTTTTAACAATATCACTGGAGGTTACACAATGGGGAACGAAATGAATTCTATTCCGGACATAATAATCAGTCGACTGCCTGTATATTATCAGCATCTAAAAAGACTGCAGGATTCCACTAAAGAATATATATCATCTGAAGAACTGGCAAATTTAACTGGGTTTAGCAGTTCTTTAATCCGTAAAGATTTAAGTTATTTTGGCACTTTTGGCCGTAAAAGTTATGGTTATGATGTTTTCTGTCTCTTTCAGCAGTTAAGCATTATTATGGGCTTTAATTATAAGAAAAAAATCATCATCATTGGAGCGGGTCATTTAGGTCAGGCATTAGCATATAATAAAGGCTATAGAGAACGAGGATATCAGCTGGTTTCAATTTTTGATAAAAACCCCAAATTAATTGGCCTGGTAATCAATGACATAGAAATCCAGAGTATCAATAATCTGGAAGAATTTATGGAAAATAATAAGGTCAGTGCAGCAGCTTTAACAGTTCCCGGAGGGGCTGCACAAAAAATAACCGACCGCCTGGTCGCGGCCGGAATCAAAGCAATCTGGGATTTTACAGAAGTTCCTTTACAGGTGCCGGATGATGTTTTACTGGAAGAACAATTAATTAATGAAGGTCTCTGTAAATTATCAGTTAAAATGAATCAATTTCGGATAAATAATTCTGAGGCTGCAGAAGACTTGAACTGTGAGCAAAAGTAAATTTACCGCTTCCCTTTTCTGCCTTCAATTTATCAGTAAAAATTAACTTCCCGCGTCTAAAGGTCATCACTGGATATCCTTTAACTGTAAAATCATTATAAGGGCTGTATTTTGCTGCAGAATGTAAATTTTCTGCAGTTAATTTTTTTTCTAGATTTGGATCAAAAATTGTTAAGTCAGCGTCTGTACCAATTTCTAAAGAACCTTTTTCCGGATAAAGACCAAATATTTTAGCCGGATTGATCGAAATCATCTCTACCAGTTCTCTAATTGTTATCCTATTATTTCTGACTCCCGAACTGTATAGTAGAGGCAGCATTGTTTCGGTTCCTGGAATTCCCGGCAGGATTTCCAGGCTGGAATCAGACTTCATTTTTTGTTTTCTATCAAAAGCACAGTGATCAGTTGCCACTACCTGAAATTCACCAGTGCTGAGCCCCTGCCATAATTTTTGATTATCATATTTATTTCTCAAAGGGGGAGTCATAAAATAAAGTTGAGCTTCTTCTTTCTTTAAATAGGAATTATCAAGCAGTAAATAATGAGGAGTGGTTTCTGTATAAATTTGTGCTTTTCTGGATCTCAACTCTCTGACTGCTTCTAAGCCTTCTAGCGATGATAAATGGACTATATAGAGCGGCGTATCTGCCTTCAAGGCCTCTTCTCCCATATCTTTAACAGCTAAAGCTTCTGCAATTCCGGGTCTAATGGCTGGATGAAATCTGGGGGCGATTAAATTCCTTTTCTCATAAACCTCTTTTAAATCCTGAATTAAAGCATCATCTTCTGCGTGAACCTGAGGTAGAATTTTAATTTCTTTAAGCCGCTTAAAAAGTTCAGACCACTGGTCCCGTTCTATCATATAACCAACATCTTTGTAGGTAGTAAAAAGTTTGATACTTGCCAGCCCTAAATCTTTTAAATCAGCTAAGTTTTTGGAAATGTTTTCATTAAAATCCTGGACAACCTGATGAAAATTATAATCAATTATGGAATCACTGGCCTCTTTTTTACGCTCAGCAACAGAGCGCTTAAAATCTCCATCTACGGGAAAATCAATATAATCAATTACTGTGGTCACTCCACCGGCTGCAGCTGCTATACTTCCCTGATAGAAATCATCTGCTGTTACAGTACCTCGAGAATGGAGCAGATAATGAGTATGAGCATCAATGATACCCGGAAATATATATTTACCTTCCAGATCTATAACTTTAAATTCACTTTTTGATTCAGCTTCTTTAAAAAAACCTCGTTTTTCTTCTGCCGCTATTTTCTCGCCTTCAATTAAAAGATCAGATTTTCTAATACCTTTATCATCAACTACTTTCGCATTTTTAAGTAGAATCTTTCTCATTGTTCTTCACCTCTCTACTATACTATTTCTGCTATTGGCGCTTCAATTCCTGCACCAAATAATTGAAAGTTGAAATTGTCAACTGCTTTACTTGTTTTCACTTTTCCCCGCTGCAGCAAAGTAATGTAGTCAGCTAATCTTTTGATCTGTCTCCGATCATGACTGACCATGACAACTGTCATCTCGTCTGTTACTAAATCAGCAAAATGAGAATTAAAAAATTGAATACTTTCCTCATCCAGATTTGTTGTTGCTTCATCCACAAATAAAATTTCCGGCTCTGTAATTAAGGCTCGAGCAATTGAAGTTTTCTGTTTTTCTCCTCCCGAAAGTGTATGTGCAGACTGCTCTAATAAATCCTGAATTTCCAGTCTGGCAGCCATTTCTTTTACTTTTTTGCTAATTAGATTTTGATTAATATCTCTCAACTTTAACGGTAAAGCAATATTATAAAAGACATCACCCCGGTAGAGGTAAGGATCCTGCCAGATCACAGAAAATTTACGTCTCAATTTTAAATTTTGTTGATCTTCATTTATCTTTTGACCTTTATAATACAGCTGACCCTGATAATCCTGATCAACCAGACACAGAATATTTAAAAGAGATGTTTTACCACTTCCATTACCTCCGATAATAAAGTTAAATTTATTTTTTGAGACAGCAAAATTATCGATGTCTAAAATTTTTTTGTCTCCACATATTTTTCTAATATTTTTTAATTCAATAATTTTATCGTCTGGCATAATTTTTCCCCTCCTGCAGATAATAAGTAATTAAATTTATTAAAAATGATAATGATAGGAGTATGATACCCAGGGCTAAAGCAAAAGCAAAACGACCTTTGTTTGTTTCCAGCGACATTGCTGTAGTAATAGTCCGGGTAACACCCTTAATATTACCTCCAATCATCATTGAAACTCCAATCTCTCCCAGGACTCTGCCAAAACCTGCAATTACAGCCCCTATAATCCCATATCTGGCTTCTGAAATTAAAAGTTTAAATTTTTGTCTGCGGCTGGCTCCCATTGAGACAGCTGTTTTATACAATTTTTCGTCCATTGAAAAAATTACATTCCTGATTAGAGCAGTAATTAAAGGAATGATCAACAGCACCTGACCAAATATAATTCCTGTGGGAGTAAAAAGCAGATCTAACTCACCTATAATTCCCTGCCTGGAAATAAGGGAATAAACAAAAATCCCGACTACAACTGTGGGCAGACTTAAGAGTGTATTTAAAATGATGTTAATAAATTTTTTTGTTTTAAATTTATTGCGGGCAATTACAATTGCCAGCGGAATAGAAATAATTGAAGCAATAAAAGTTGAAGAAATAGAAATTTTAAGAGAAGTTGTTACAATCTGAATAACCTCAGAATCTAAAGTTATGATTAACTCAAAAGCCCTAAATATTGCATCAGTATAATAGTCCACATTTTTCCTCCTGTAAAATAAAATTTAAATAGTCAGCTGCAGAAATAAATTAACCCTGCAGCCAACTATAAATCTGATTTTTATTAAAAATTATTCCAGATTTTCTGCTTCTATTGCAGATGGATAAAATAACTGTTCCCCAGAGCGCATATAATTATTTATGATCTTCTGTCCCTGCTGAGAAGTAACATATCCTGTAAAAGCCATGGCCAGCTGATACCTGACATGACTGTGATAGGCTGGATTAATTGGGATAATCCCATAAGGATTAAACAGAGCCGGATCTCCACTATTAACTATTTCCAGCTCAATATCTCCACTATAAGCTAAATATGTTCCCCGATCAGCCAGAATATAGGCCTGACGTTCATCTGCCATATTTATACTGGGTCCCATTCCCTGACCACTTTCTAAATACCAGCTTCCATCAGGTGTAATTCCAGCATTATCCCAGAGAGATAATTCTTTTTTATTAGTACCTGAATCATCACCCCGGGAAACAAACTCTGCTCCTTCTGATTCAATTTTCTGGAAAGCTTCTACTGCAGTTTCTGTATTTCTAATCCCGGCCGGATCTGCAGGTGGTCCTAAAATCACAAAATCATTATACATCACATCTCTCCGGTTAATCCCATAGCCATCTGCTACAAACTTATCTTCTGCCTCTCTGGCGTGAACAAAAATTATATCTGCATCCCCATTCCGGCCCAGTTCTATAGCTGCCCCGGTTCCGACTGCTACAACATCCACCCGCACCTCAAATTTTTCTTCAAAAGGCGGCAGCAGCTCATCCAGTAAACCTGAATTTTCAGTGCTGGTTGTGGTGGCCATTGTTAGAACTTCCTGGCCGGCTGCAGCTGAACTGAAAATCAGTGTAAAAATAAAAATTGTAAAAATAATTTTCTTAATTGTCAGAGTAATCCCCCTAATTTATGACTTAGCTCTGCTTTCCATTTTCTGATTAAATAAATCTTAAGTCAGATCAGCTAAAAAGTGGGCGCAAAAAAATAAACTTCCGGCAGCAAACCGGAAGTTTTAGAGCGGATTAACACTAATGCAATCCATTTGATCACTCCTTTCCATCCCGGGAGGCCTAAACGTTTCCCTTTAGACCCTGGCGGTGCAGGAAGCATTACTTAAGAGTTTTAGCTTCAAAGCACTCGGAGTTGTGTGACAATTCTTACATTAATGATATCCGTATTTATGATTTTTGTCAAGCGGATTAAACTTTAATTCCTATCTGTATTTAACAGATTATTGATCCCAAACTTAATAAAGATAAACTCTGGCTTCATAGGGCCTTAAGCTACCCTGCAGCTCAAAATCTGCTTTTTGTTGATAGTTATTTAAAATTAATTCTGCCTGTTTAATCTCCAGCTGCTCTTTTAAATCATAAGCAGCTTCATTTTCGCTGAAATTTAAAAGTACAAGCAGATTATTCTGCTCTCCCTGACGCTGATAGGCATAAATATTTTGATCAGCTTCTAATAAAATCTCATATTTACCATAGGCAAAAACCGGATATTTTTTGCGCAGAGAAATCAATTTTTGATAATATTTAAAGACTGAATCATCTGAGTTCAGATCTTTTTCTACATTAATCTCCGGATAATTGCTGTTCATCTTTAACCAGGGCTCGGATTCAGAAAAACCGGCATATTTACTGTCATCCCAGTGCATAGGAGTCCGGGCATTATCCCGGGTTCTATAATTGGCAATCTCCAAAATTTCTTTTTGTGTCAGCTGATCTTTTTCCTGCAGCTCTTTGATATAACCTCTGGTTTCAATATCATCAAAATCAGTCAGGGAATCAAAGCTGATATTGGTCATCCCAATTTCTTCTCCCTGATAAATAAAGGGTGTTCCTCTTAAAGTATGAAGCATTGTTCCCAGCATCTTGGCTGACTCTTTGCGGTATTTACCATCATTACCGTAGCGGGAAACAATTCTCGGCTGATCATGATTGCAGAAGTAGAGGCTGGTCCAGCCATTATTTTCCTGCAGCTTATACTGCCACTCACTCATTAAATCTTTAAGTTCTGTCAGATCCCAGTCTGTAATTTTATCCCAGCCTTTTTTGCGGTCAAATTCCAGATGTTCAAAAGGAATAACCATCGAAAATTCTTTCCTTTCTTCTTTCACAAATTTTATCGCTTCCTCCTTATCAACAAAAGGAGTTTCTCCAACTGTCATTGCCTCATATTTATTAAAAGTATTAGCAGCCATTTCTTTGATAAATTCATGGACCCGGGGACCATTGGCAAAATATTCATGGCCGGCCAGTCCTTCTTTTTCCCCATCCGGGAAACGCTGATCTTTAGAAATCAGATTAATCACATCAAGTCTAAAGCCATCCACACCTTTTTCCAGCCACCAGTTGATCATCTCATAAATTTCCTGCCTGACTTTAGAATTTTCCCAGTTTAAATCTGGCTGTTTTGGTGAAAACAGGTGAAGATAATATTGATCTGTTTTTTGATCATATTTCCAGGCAGAACCACCAAAAAAAGCCTTCCAGTTGTTTGGCGGTCCATCATTTTTTCCATCTTTCCAGATATAATAATCTCGATAAGGATTATCTTTACTCTTGCGGGATTCTTTAAACCACTGATGCTCATCTGAGCTGTGATTTAAAACTAAATCCATGATTAATTTTATATTTCGCTGATGCAGCAGCTCCATCAGTTCTTCTAAATCTTCCATAGTTCCAAACTCATCCATTATGGCCTGATAGTCACTGATGTCATAACCATTGTCATCATTAGGAGATTTATAGACCGGATTTAACCAGACTGCATCTACTCCCAGCTGATCTAAATGATCTATTTTTTCAATAATACCTCTTAAATCTCCAATTCCATCATTGTTGCTGTCCTTAAAACTGCGGGGATAAATCTGATAAACCACAGCTTCCTTCCACCATTTTTTATTCATCTTTAAACCTCCACTTATAATTAGTTAAGCTGCTTTTTCTACAGCTTTATCTGTTACTTTTTTGATTAGATTATTGATAGTTAAAAATAAAATAAATAAAATCGTTATAAAAATTGGAATTATCTCCAGAGAAATATTTCTGGCCAGCACCCCTGCCAGTCCGGGAAGTAATGCCCCACCCAGCCCTGCAGCTGAAATCTGCATTCCAATTGTATTTGTTGTATGTTCCTTACCAACCCGATAGGAAGTACTGGAAATTAGGGCCGGAAAAATCGGAGCAATGGCAATTCCGGTTACCGCAATCCCGAGCAGTGACAGCCACTGTGATAAATTGACAGCAACTAAGATACTTCCCAGTAAACCCAGAGCAGCTGCATATTTGGCAATTTTTCGACTCAAAAATTTGTAGGCTAAAAATCCTGCTAAAATTCGGCCCACTGTAAAGGATCCCCAGTAGGTACTAACCCAGAACCCGGCCAGAGCTGTACTGATGCCTCTGGATTCTGTAAATAAAGTGTAGGTCCAGTGACCGATTGCCATCTCTATTCCTGTATAAATAAAAAATAGGAGAATACTCATTAAGGCAGGTAAATGGGTTAAAGTCTGGAGCAGCTTCATTTCCTGCTTCTGCTCTTTATTTTTCTTGGTCCCGGCAGTCTTTTTATTTTTTGGATCTTTCCAGATAGAAAGAGTCAAAACAAAGATTAAAGCAAGTATTATCTGGGCTGTACCAACAATCAAATAACCTGTTCGCCAGCTATTAGAATATTTAATCCCATTGGCCATAATAATCGGGCCCATTGTAATTCCTACCCCAAAACTGGCATGAAGCCACTGCATTAAACCTTCATTAAAGTGTTTTTCAACATAGGTATTTAAACCGGCATCAATTGCTCCTGCTCCCATGCCAGCCAGAACAGCCAGTAGAGGCAGAAGCCACCAGAATGGAGCCAGCGTATATCCGATCAGAGCCAGACCGGTTGCCAGACAGCTCAGGGCCAGCAGAACTGCTACTCCAATCTTCTTGATAAAAAAACCATTAAAAAAGCTGGAAAGCAAATAGCCTGTAGTTGAACCAATTAAGATAATTCCCAGGGCATCAAGCGGCAGAGAAAAACTGCTTCTCATTTCCGGCCAGGCAACACCCAGCAGTCCATCCGGCAGCCCCAGGGAAATAAAAGCAATATAAATTAACGCAATCAATAAATATTTCTTTTTTTGTTTATTCATAATTACACCTTTTTTCTGCTTCAATTTTTTTGAAAATATCAAATCAAATTAAGTTCTTTTGCTTAAGCAGTCTCTCTTTTAATTAATTTTAACTCTAGTTCTTGCTGGTAAACCCCATTTAATTCCTCATTAATTGCTTTTAATAAAACTTCAATCGCCAGGTGGCCGAGCTGATACATCGGCTGCCAGATAGTTGTTAACTTTAAATATTTAGCAAGTTCTATATTATCATAGCCAATTACCGCTATGTCATCGGGAGCAGTCAGACCTTTTTCTTCCATGGCCTGCAGGACTCCAATTGCCTGATTATCAGAAGCAGCAAAAACAGCTGAAGGCCATTTCTGTTCAGGCAGTGCTAATATTTCCTGCATTGATTGATAACCATCTTCTGTATGAAAATCTCCAAATTTAAGCAGATCTGGATTTAAACTGAGATTATTTTTCGCTAATACATTCTTTACACCTTTTAAACGTTTGATTCCATGCTGACTATCCTGAATACCATTAACAAAAGAAATATCTTGATGACCCTGTTTAATTAAATAATCAACAGCCATTTCTGCTCCCTTAACATCATTTAGATGAATAGAATGAAAATCATTACTATTTTCGTCGGCCAAAACTATCGGAATCTCTTCATTCAATAAAGACTGGAAGTCGTGTTCACAAACATCCATTGTCACTGCTGCAATTCCATCAACCTTTTTGCTGTGAACAATATCCAGTATTTTATCCATCATCTGCTGGTCTTTGTCTATTTTATATAATATCAGATCTATTCTTTCCTCTTCTAGAGCATCCTGAATACCTTTTAAGACTTCCACAAAAAAGTGATCAATAAATGTCGGCACAATAACCCCAACTGCATTTGCTTTCTGACTGGCCAGATTTTGGGCAACTTTATTGGGCCTGTAATTTAATTCTTTCATGACCTTGAGAACCTTATCTCTGGTTTCATCCTTAACTTTGCTGCTGTTATTTAAAACTCTGGATACAGTTCCAATCCCAACACCGGCTTTCTCTGCCACATCATAAATATTAACTTTATCTTTTGCCATAACTATTAATTATCCTTTCACTGATCCCCTCATTACTCCACTTATAATTTTCTTCTGAGCAATAATATAAACTAAGAGCATCGGAAGTAAAGCAAGTATATAGGAAGCAAATGCTAAACTATAGTTGGTACTAAATTGTGATTGAAAAACATGCTGAACTAAGGGTAATGTCATACTGGAACGATCACTAATCAATAATAATGGTAATAAAAAGTCATTCCAGGCTTTTAGAGCTGTCAAAATCGCAACTGTTGCATTAATCGGTTTTAAAACCGGGAAAATAATTTTCCAGAAAATCTGCCAGACATTAGCCCCATCTATTATTGCAGCTTCTTCTATACTCCGGGGTAAAGATTTTATGTACCCTACATAGATAAAAACATTTAGAGGTAAAGCATATACTATATGTGAACCTAAACACCCAAATGAAATATTTGGATAGCATTTCTAACTGCTTCATATAAATTAAATTCCAATCTATATTACTAGGTCAGTTTACAAGATGTTTGATTTTTAAGTCTCCTCCTAATAGTTTAGGATACCCTTAATCTTGAAGGATTGTCCACAAACCCATTATCTCTCGCCTGTTTGATAGGTCTGAGAATACATTTTTCTTCAAGAAATTTACGCAGAATATTAAGACTCCCATTCTGATCTGCATTAATCAATAGCCCTTCATTAGTTTTAAAAAGTCCTCTTTCAATTCTTCTGGATTTATCATAATTATTTTTATTTATTTTTTCTAGATCTACTGCAGAGCAGCCAGAAGTATAGCTTTCATTAATGGCAACAACTTTAATTCCTTTTAGTTTAGCTTTATATTCAATTAATTCTTTTAATCTCTGGACTGGTATTTGGACAAAAGACTTAAGCTTGCTGCTTTGCTTAATATTTTTTATATCTCCAATCACAATAA
>JAXKWB010000090.1:0-7230 GCA_036172385.1 Halanaerobiales bacterium
GAAAGATATGCACAAGTAATTAATTCTTAATGAACCGCCCAGTACCGAACGGTATGCTGTGGTGGTGTGAGAGGACGGGGAATAAACTAATTATTTCCCTCCTACTCGATTAAATTTATTTATCTCCGTTTAAACTTTCCAAAAAATTAACTAAATTTTTTCTCTGGGCAGGGCTCAGCTGTCTGGCATTATCCAGAAGAGGTCGCAATGAATCAGGAACAGCATTATCCGGTTCAGAAAAAAATTCTGCAATTGTAATTCCAAGGGCTCTACAAATCCTCTCCATGGTTGTAATTGTGGGTGATTGTTTGTTGGACTCAATGGAACTGATAAATGACTGGCTGATACCGGTGTGATTAGATAATCTTTTTTGACTTAAACCCCTCTGATTTCGATATTGTTTTAATCGCTTTCCGATATTCATAATAATAAATACCTCCCTACAAAATATTATCTTCTAACAAATTCAGAATTTGTAATATATATTATATCACTATAATGATAATTTAATACTATTATACCAGTTATTTCTGACAAAAAATAGTAAAAACCTTAATTTTATAATTTAATTTTAAAAATAATAGAAATTATCAATTAATAAATAATATAACCATTATAATTATTGAATATAGTTCATTATAGTGATAATATAATATATAGTTAATATATTATTAAGGGAGGAGAGATTATGTCAGCAAAATTAGCAAGAAAAATCAAAAGGTTTCGAAAAGAAAGAGAGCTAACTCAGCTAAAACTGGCGGAGAGAGCTGGGCTTGCGCAATCTTTTTTAAGCAATATTGAAAATGGACTACAGAGTCCTTCCTTAAAAAGCTTAGAAAAAATATCTAAGGCTCTGGATGTCCCCTTAAATGATCTTTTGAAATGACTGAATTTATGGGGTGAGGGATATGCAAAATATAAAGATAAAGCAATATCATGACCAACTGACAGAAATTTATAATCGTCATTATTTCGAAAAAAAAATAAAAGAATTTGATCAAAAGCAGCTCTATCCATTTAGCATTATTCTGGGAAACTTAAATAATTTAAAGAAAATAAATGAGAACCAGGGTTATGAACGTGGTAATTTGTTTATTAAAAAGACAGCAGAGATATTAAGTTCTTTTTGTGAAAAAAATGACATAGCAGCAAGAAGTGGTGGGGATGAATTTGTCATTTTACTTCCAGAAAGTGATATTAAAAAAGCAGAGAAAATTTCAGAAGAGATTACAAAAAATTATAATTATCTTAGTGGGAAATATCAAAAAATGACACTGGCACTTGGGATAGCCTCCAGATCAACTAAAGAACAGAAACTTACTGATGTTTATCAGCTTGCAAATGATAGAATGTACAGAAATAAGATTTCTGGAGCTGGAAGTTTTAAATTTGAAATTTTTTCTGCTTTTGAGAGAATGCTGGGAGAAAAGACAGGGGAAACTGCAGCTCATGCTCGCAGAATGGAGCTGCTCTCTGTTAAGCTGGCAGAGAAGTTGAAAATTCCTGTTTATCAGATTGATGAATTGAAAATTGCTGCTCGTTTACATGATATAGGCAAGATAATCATTGCTGACTGTATTTTAAATAAACCAGAAGCTTTGACTGCAGCTGAATTCAAAAAGGTTAAAGAACATACTAACACAGGATACCGAATAATTAGATCAATGCCAGCTCTGGAAAATGTAGCTAATATAATTTTAGCACATCACGAAAGGTGGGATGGCAGAGGTTATCCCGGAGGATTAGAAAAAAGAGAAATACCTTATCTGGCCCGAATTATTTCTATTGTGGATACATATGATGTTATAACTCATGAGAGACCATATAAAAAATCAAGTTCAGCGGCAGCAGCATTAAGAGAAATTAAAAAATGTGCAGGGACTCAATTCGATCCTCTGCTGGCTGCGGAATTTATTGATTTAATTAAAAACCGAAACCAAATTGAACTCGAGTTTGTTAAATAATTACTTTAATTGCCTCCAAAATTTGTTATGTTATAAATAGGAGAATGGATAAGTTTACAAAACAGGAGGTAATAATTATGGAAGCAGAATTGAAGCAGAAAAGACTTGTTCTTGTTTCCAATGGTGAGCCATATAAACATGTATTTCAGAACGATGAAATAAAACAGGAAAAACTTGCAGGAGGATTAACAACAGGCCTGGACCCTATGATGCAGGAAGACAATGGACTCTGGATTGCCTGGGGACGAGGCGAAGCAGATTTTGAAGTAGTTGATCAGGACAATAAAGTTAAGGTACCTGATGAGGATGGTTATACCTTAAAAAGAATCCAGTTGAGTGAAGAGGAAAAAAATGGCTTTTACTACGGGTTTTCCAATGAGGTGATGTGGCCGATCAGCCACACCTTTATTTCAAAGGCCAAATATAAACAGGAATACTGGCAGAGTTATAAAGAAGTCAATAAAAAATATGCTGATAGTGTTAAGGAAGAGCTTCAGGAAGATGACTTAGTCTGGATTCATGATTATCATCTGGCGCTATTACCTGGGTTACTGGCAGACAGTAATGCTAAAACAGCACTCTTCTGGCATATACCCTGGCCAGCCTGGGAGGCTTTTAGAACTATTCCCTGGCGGGAGGAAATTTTAGAAGGAATGCTGGCAGCTGACTTTCTGGCTTTTCATACCGATTCTTTTGTTTACAACTTTATCGACTGTGCTAAAAAGTTGGGGGCAGATGTTAACTTTTCTACCAGAGAAATTTATTATCAGGGATCAAAAACTAGAGTAGAAAGTATTCCTCTGGGTATTGATTACCAGCGTTTTCATCAGCTTGCAGAGGATCAAGAATATCTTAAAAAGGCCAGGAATATTAAAGAAGAATATTCTGCTGAAAAGCTTATTTTTGCAGTTGATAGACTCGATTATACTAAAGGAATAGAAGAAAGGCTGGAAGGTATTGATAGATTTTTCGACAAATATCCCGAATATCAGTGCAGGGTAACTTTTGTCCAGCGGGTGGCGCCCAGCCGAACTGGAATCGAAGAATATCAGCAGATGAAAGAAAGAATAGAGAAAAAAGTTGCAGAGATTAACGGAAAATATCAAAAAGATCGCTGGCAGCCGGTTAAATATTTTTACGGTTCGGTCCCACAGGAAGAACTGCTGCCTTATTATAAAGTAGCAGATTTAGCATTAATTACTGCTTCAATTGATGGAATGAACCTGGTAGCTAAAGAATATCTGGCAGTCCAGGATTCTGGAGTACTGCTGCTGTCTGAATTTGCAGGGGCAGCGGAATATATAGACAGTGCAATTAAGGTTAATCCCTATAATGTGGAAGCAGTAGCAGATAATATTTATCAGGGGCTTGAAATGTCCGAATCAGAGAAAAAAGAACGACTAAAAAAAGCTCAGGCTGATCTTAAAGAATATGACATTAACTGGTGGCGGGATACTTTCTTAGAAAAGTGGCTTGACTGTTATGAATAAAAAATATGTACTGGACGAGCCGAACTTAAATAAAATAAAAAGTAGTTTAGCCAGAGTAGAAAATATACTTCTTTTTCTCGATTATGATGGAACCCTGGCTCCTTTTAAAGTTGATCCTCTTTCTGCTTTTGCTTTACCGGAGATAGAAAGCAGTTTGAAAAAATTAGAAAAAAGCCAGAAGTATCATTTGAGTCTGGTTTCCGGGAGACAGTTAAGTGAATTGAAAAAGATGATTGCTTTAAATCGCTGTCATTATGCGGGCAGTCATGGCCTAGAAATAGAGATGTCCTTTACAGAGGGAGTAATTTATCCTCATCAGAGTAAAGAGTTTGATGTTTTAAGCAGGAAAAACTATCAAAAGAGCAGAGAAAAATATTCAAAGTTAGATGGTGTCCGCGTGGAAGATAAGGGTTTTGGACTGGCTCTGCATTTTGAATCCGAAAATGAGCAGTTAGCAGAAGAAAAAAAGCTCCAGGCCTTATTCGAAAATACTGCCTATCAGGTTCTTTCCGGCAGAAAATTGGTTGAAATCAGACCGGAAGGCTGGGATAAAGGAAAGGCAGTTAATTATATTAGTGATCAGATTAAAGAAAATTTAGATATAGATAATATTTTAAGGATTTATATTGGTGATGATCGGACAGATGAGGACGCTTTTAAAGCTATAAAAGATGGAATTACGATCTATGTTCAGAATGAGGATGACTTAAATACAGAGGCAGAATATTATCTTGAAAGTCCAGAAGATACAGCAGAATTATTAAAAGTAATCGCAGAAGAGGCTTAAATATCCTGCGATTTTATTTTTGAATATTTTTCTAATTGCCTTTATATTTTATGGAATTTGGGCTCCATATTATTAAAAGTTGCAAGCTTATTAAACCCAATTTCTTTAAGCCTGGAAATTGTATAATTAAATTTTTGAGTTATATCTTCTGTGTTATGGCTGTCAGATCCGATAGTTAAGATTTCCCCACCGAGCTGATAATATAATTTTAGAATTTCAAAACTGGGAAGTGGGTTTTTCCCATCAATGCGATAGCCGGAAGTATTAACCTCTAAACCCCGATTTTTGTTTATTATTACTTTCAATATTTGTTTTATCAAATTGAAAGCCTCTTTATTTTCCAGCAGTTCCGGTTGAGTTTCAAAATCTCCGTAGCGGCGGATAATGTCCAGATGCCCGATTACACTGTAGTCATCATAATTTTGGACTACTTCAAGCACAGATTTGAGATACTGAATATAAGCTTCCCACTGACTGTAGCCTGCAAAAAAATCTCCATTATATAAGTCAGAGTGTTCAGCAGTATGAAAAGAGCCGATCACAAAATCAAAATCATCAGCAATATATTCCCTGCATTCCTGCAGAATATGAGGCTGCAGACCTATTTCTATCCCCTTTTTTATTTTAATCTGATCGTTGTATTTCTGCTGAAATTTTTCTATTTCCTTTAAATATTTTTCTTTATCTATTAAAAATTCAATTGTGTCATCCTGATAATCAATGTCATGGTGGTCGGTAATTGCTATTTCGTTAAGCCCCAGATCAATTGATGCCTGACAGAGCTCATCCATTGTCATTTCAGAGTCAGCAGAAAAATGAGAGTGCAGATGATAATCAAACAACATATTTTTCCTCCTCAGTATTGTATATAATTTAAAGAGTCTATTTTAAGCTTGAAATAAATATATTTGTTCTTATCATAGCACAATTACCAGGAAAATTAAATCAAATTTCAAAGTGTTTAATGCTCTGCAGCAGCTCTCTGGACATGGCAGCTAAACTGCGGGTTGATTCTGTTATTTCCTGGGTAGCAGAGCTCTGTTCCTGGCTGCTGGCTGCAATTTCCTCAGCAGAACTGGCCGTTTTTTCGCTAACTTCAGCAATATCTTTAATAGAAAGCTGTACATCTTCACTGTTCTGACTCATATTGAGGGTGGCTTCAGAAATTTCATTAATTAAATTTTTCAATTCAACAGCTGCTCTATCAATTTCTACAAATGAATTTTCACTGCTCTTGATAGCCTGGACGCTATTTTCTACAGCCTCTCTGGTATCATTCATATTCTCGACTGTATGTTTAACACCACCCTGAATATCAGTAATTAGTTTGGATATTTCTTCTGTAGCCTCTGAACTTTCCTCAGCTAAATCTCTTATTTCATCAGCAACTACCGAAAAACCTCTTCCGGCCTCCCCAGCTCTGGCAGCTTCGATAGCTGCATTTAAAGCAAGCAGATTAGTCTGGGAAGAAATACTGCTGATTAATTGGATTATATCACCAATCTTATCTGAAGATTCTCCCAGTTCATTGACTGTAATCTCAACCCGATGGGATTTTTCTCTAACATTTTTTATTTCCTTAATTGAATTTTTAATTGAATTATTTCCGTTTTCAATGTTATTGATCACAATCCTTGACTGCTGTTCCATGTTAGCACTTTTATTATCTATATTTTTTATTTCCTGACTGAGTTCTGTTATATTAGCTTTAGTTTCGTCTATCTGAGCTGACTGTTCTTCCATTGCTGCTGCCATTTCATGAGTGGAATTTCCAACTTCTCTGGCGGAAGTAAATATTTCTTCACTATTATCCTGGAGTTCATGACTGGCTTTCGACAGTTGTTCTGAGACGTGAGTAATACTGCGGACAATTTTATCAAGATTGCTAATTAGATTTTCAATTGAACGAGAGAGGACACCAATCTCATCAGTTCTATTTAGATATTTTTCTTTCAATTTTAGATTTAATTTACCATCTGATGTTTTTTTGATAACCTCAACTAGATTAGCAATTGGAGCTGTAATTTCTCTGCTAATTATGTAAATTACTATTAAAGCAAAAATAAAGGCTGCCAGGCCAATATAAATGGTATACTGTTTAAAGATTTCAAGTTCAGATAGTATAGCAGATTCTGCTGCAGTTAGTGCCAGTGACCAGTTAGTTGTATTTATTCTGGCAGCAGTAATTATGTTATTTTGATTTTTAAGCTTAAAATTGCCTGTATATGTATCATTTTTTCTAATTAAATTTAAAACTTTCTTTAATTCGGGGCTGGAGTTTTGATAATAATCTTGAGTTCCAATTAGTTCTGCTTCTGGATGAGCTAAAAGTTCTGTTTTCTGGTTTAAAATCATGCCATAACCACTGCCATTTAAATTTAAATCAGTTATTAGATTTTGAATATCACTTAATTTAAGCACTCCCACTAAAAATCCCTGTAACTTATCATAGTCATCTGTAATTGGAGCTGCAGCTGCAAAAACATTTTCTTCAGTAAAGAAATCAACATAGATTTTTGAGAAAACACTTTTTTTGTGTTCAAGAGCCTGTTTAAAATATTCTTTTTCAGAAATATCGCCAAAACTACCTGAAGTAGCTTTAAACCTACCATTTTTCTCAACCAACATGATATCCATAAAATTTGTTTTTTCCTGAGTTCTTCGCAAGATCAGCTGGGCAGAATTCCAGTTTAATCCCTGAACACTGTTAATGTTGGTCAGTGTTTCTAATAAGAGCTGTTTTTCTTTTAACCACTGATCTATATTGGCTGCACTTTCTTGAGCAGATTTTTCTGCTTCTTTAATTATTATATTTTTTAAAATTGTTTTTGAGCTGTTGTAATAAAGAAACGAGCTGACAGAAATTATTATTAGTACTACTACGGAGACTGTAAGCAGAAGTTTATGCTGAATACTTTTAAATTTAATCACAAAAAATCCTCCCATTTATATATTTTATTGGATCAATGTAATTTTAACAGGTTAATGT